>NZ_JAQAHD010000009.1:0-194609 GCF_027871605.1 Agrobacterium sp. CFBP 3001 | reverse complement strand
CATCGCTCAGTGCTCGTCCCATCATCCACCTCTTTCGCAGTGGATGTTGAATCAGCTCCCGCTCGCCCCGTCACTTCACAATCGATTCATCGATCACAGGATCTGCTCTAGGCCCTGACATTATCATGCGCCCCCTGCCTGCAGGGACCGCCGTTGAGGAAAAGCCTCCGGTAATCGGGCTGCCCTAACCAATTCGTTCCGATCCCGCAGACTTATCAACACTCAAGATCATCAGACCTGTCTAACTCAACGTTGGAGTTCCGGCGATGCGAAGCTGTGCCTTTTCATGCGGAAGATTAATGCTCGCGTTCGTATTGGCCATTACCTCTTTCGTGACAGCGTTCCTGATCCCGACAGAACCAGTCCGGGCGGCTCCCGGCGTCGTCACGCTAAGTTGCACGCCACCGGCAGCCGATCCCGAAATCGCGGAACTGGCCCGGGCGTTGAATTACAACTTAAGTCAAATCTACGAGTACATTTACTACAACATCGAGTTCTCGCCGACCTTTGGGCTCAAAAAAGGGGCATTACAAACGCTTCTCGACAAGCGGGGAAACAATGCGGACCAGAACCAGCTGTTCGTGACGCTTTTGCGTCAGTCCTGCATCACGGCAAACTTCCGTTATGGCAATGCCAATCTTTCCGGAGCAGCAGTTTCGAATCTGCTCGGCGTCGATGATGACGCGGCATTGATTGATCAGGCGCTCGGAAACGGATCTATTCCCAATTGCATCCGAATGACGGTTGGCGGCGCATGTGTGACATCGGGACTCAACCCGGCACAGGTCACGCTTACGATGCTGAACACGGAAGCGACCGTGGGCACGACAACGTACAGACTTGATCCATCATTCAAGTCTTTCCAGTACTATCAGCCGATAGATGTCGCGGCGGCGATGGGTTACGACCGTTCGGCGTTTCTGACTGCGGCGACAGCCGGATCTTCGACCGTCTCGGGCTTGCCTGCAGGTGTCACCTCGCTCAAGAACGTCAACAAGACGAATATCAGTACTCAACTGAACACATACGCAGCTACGCTCGCCAGCTATATCGGGACCAATCACGCTGCCGCATCAATGGCCGAAATCTTCGGCGGCCGCGTTATCACAAATACCAACTATGGCTCGACATTCGACCCGCTGACCTCGACGTGCAGCGAGATATCAGCATGCGGACCAGCGACGAATTCACTCCGCACTGCAATCACGGTCGCAATCTCGGACAATGGTACGAGCCCGACGGTTACGAAGACCTACTTCACCGATGAAATCGCTGGCAAAAGGCTAACGCTAACCTACAGTTCGTCCAAACAACCGATCCTGAAACTCGACGGAACAACAGTGGGCACCGGCACCGCGACGGCTGCAACGTCCCAAACCATTACCTTCACCGTCTCGATGCCATATGCCACCCTGTTCAACAATTACAGCGTCACGGGAAGAGTGTCCGTCGGTACCACTTATGCATATGTTCTGGTGCTCTCGGCCGGTGAGATCGGTCGAGACGCAGTGACGCGTTTTCAGAGAAAGGTTTCAGCGGCGGTAGCGAGTGGTGCGGCATCCACATCCGAGGAGGTAATGGGCGGAAACCTTGCGACCATTAGCGCAGCTTTCTTTGCGCAAGCCTATGAGAGCTCGAGGGTGGCCGACACCTTGTTCAACATCGCAAGAACTGCCCATGCTGATATGGGTATCGTCGGCTGGAACAGCGGCGCGTATATCGATATTCGTGCGAGCCTTGGAAGTTCCAACAAGAAGAAGGCGAGCGTGTCCGATGCGACATGGGCTGGCCTTTTTTATGCTGCCGCAACGCGTATTGCCACGCTTGAATCCTCCACGGTTAAACAGATGCAGTCCGTCGAAGCGGTATCGACGCCGCGTATGTTCGACTACACGAATGGAGCCGGCGCGGGCTTCATTGAGGCAAACGACTCGAACTGGCTTTCGGTTGTCAGACCGCTCCTCAGCGGATGGGCGACTGCCGATCTAAACAACATCGACGCGTTCTTCGCAGCACCGAGCAGCGGGGTGAGGACGCTCGTAATTCCGCAAAATGGCTCCCGAACCGTCAACGCGTGGGTCGGGAATGGCTACTACCAGAAGGAAGAGGTGTATTCGGGCAGCACTTATGTCTCAAGTGCGTATTCAGCGAGGATCGCAGGCGGCTATAAAGGAGGTTACTCTTCTGTACAGACGTCTTTGCGAAACTCCTTTGCTGCGAGCGCATTGACAAACCAGACACAATTCCGGCCGCCGTCGTCTTTAGATCCGATAGATCTTCGTTCGGGGAGTTTCTATTACGACCACGATGATATTTTCGTGGGCTCGCGCGCCTTTCCTTTCGGGCTGACAGTGTCACGGAACTATGACTCTGGTCGCCGCACTAGCAAAACAGCGCTGGGATATGGCTGGCGACACAATTTCATGCTTTCTGCTTACAGAGACAGCGATCCGTACGAAGCTTTTGGAGATCGCAACCCGCTGGCCGCGGTGACGACGGTTGCAGCATCCTACGTTATCGGTGACGTGCATAGCTCTACAGCCACGCCTGAGATAACCCGCGCTGTCACGGCTTCGCTAGCTGCCAGCTGGCTGATGGATCAGTTGGTTGAAAATGCCGTTACCGTTGAGACCAATGAAGGAACACGACGGTTTGTGCGAATTCCAACCGCGTCTGGAACGTTCACCTATGTTCCCCCACCCGGCGACGGTTCGACATTGACTCTGCCCGCGACAGGTAATGCGGCTGTCATCACTGATAAAAACGGCATCGTCACAACCTTTGATACAGATGGCTTTATCGCTTCGTGGAAGGACAAGAACAACAACACAGTCACTTTCACCTATGCGGGATCGGGGGCGAGCAAGAGGCTATCCACCGTCGCAAACGGCATGGGTCGCACGCTGACTTTCAGCTACAACAGCTCAAATCAACTGACGGGAATTACCGACGGAACGCGAACAGTAAACTATACCTACGATTCTGCCGGAAATCTGGCCACGTTCAAGAACGCCCTAACCGCCACGACGACCTATGATTATACCGCCGGTCTTGGGCTTCTCACCAAGGTCTTCAACCCGGCATTTCCGGCATCGCCCTTCGTTACCAATGCTTATGATCCATCCGGCAAAATCCTCACCCAGACCGATGCGCTCAATAACGTCTGGTATTATATGTTTGCCAATGGTTTCCGGGGGCAGGAGGTCGATCCCCTCGGGAATACCCGGGCCCTGTACTATGACCGAAATGGAAACCTTACCGACGACATCGATCAAGCCGGGGGCCATTACATCTACAAATATGATGGCGTTGGCAGGCGCATTCGCACAATCCGGCCGCTCGGGAACTATACGAGCTACACATATGATACGAAATCAAACATCCTGAACCAGACAAAAACGCCGATTCCTGGCTCACTAGACCCACTGACCGGGCTGCCAATGGCTCCGATAACCGAGAGCTGGACTTACACGGCTCTCTCAAAGCCCGATACCTATACAGACCCACGCGGCGGTGTGACGACCTACACCTATGACAGCAATGGCAATCAACTCACCGTCACTCAGCCTGCCGTCTCCAAGCCCGGTGTTTCCGGCACAGTTCAACCTGTGACAACGACGACATACAACGCGCGTGGTCTGCCGTTGACGATCACCGATCCCGAAAGCCGGGTGACCGCCTTCACCTACAACACGACGAACTTCAACCTGCTGACGAAGGTGGAGGATTCCGGGACTGGCCGACTGAACCTGACAACGACCTATACCTATGACACGGTTGGCAACCAGATCACCGTAAAGGACGCGAAGAACAACACGACGACCAATGGTTACGACAATGAAAGACGGCTCACCCAGATCACCCCACCGTCTCCATTCGCGGCGAGCCTGACGCAGTATGTCTATGACACGAATGGAAACAGAACGGATGTAAAGCAGGCAACGGGTATTTCCGGAAGCCCTTGGCTCACCACGACGACCGCATACAATGCCGCGAACAAGCCAACAGTCGTCACCAAACCCGATAGTAGTACGTCGACGACGGCCTATGACGTGGTTGGTCGTGTTTCAACAGTCACGTCATCGTCCGGACGACAAGTGTTGACGGCCTACGATGCCGTGTCACGCATTACACAAATTACCGATCAGGTTTCTGGAGCGCTCGACCCGTCGATTACTGCCAACCTCGGACCGGTCGTGCGAGAAACACGAACATACTTTCAGGGTGGATTGCTTGCGACTCTGAAAGACGGCAAAAACAACACGCTGACCTATCAGTATGATGGCTTCGAGCGGCAGGCGCGGATAAATTATCCCGATATCGCAACCGTTCCGGCTGACTACGAATTCCTTGTCTATGACAAGGCCGACAACCTGCTTGCCTTCCAGCGTCGCGGTGGCTCCCAGATCTGGTACACATATGACGCTTTGAACAGACGATTGAGCAAGGCACCGACAAGCGCGGCCACCATAAGCTATGGATATGACTATAGTGGGCGCATGCTTGCAGCGACGAACGGATCGAGTTCGAGTTCGTCTCTGACATTCGGCTATGATACAGCAGGGCGGCAAACCAGCGAAGTGAGTGGTCTCTTCAGCACCAGTTCGTTTGTTTTGGATGCCAACGGAAATCGAACAAGATTGACTTTGCCCACCTCGGTCGGTACCGCCAACGTTTTCTCGTATGAGTTCGATAATCTGAACCGATTGACGAATGTCTATAACGGCACGGTATCTGCGGCCAATCGTGTCGTCGGTTACACTTACGATACGGTCGGCCGGCGCTCTGCCTCTTCATATGGGCCGAGTTCGGCTCCGGTAAGCTCGACGTCCGCGACCTTTAACGCCGTCAGCCTTCCCGCAACTATCAATTATACATGGAATGGTTCGACGCTTGGTCTTACCTACGCGTACAATGCGGATCAGCAGCGGAAAAGTCTGACGGCGACCGACGACACGTTCTTACCGTCCGGGCTTGCGGCGCTGACAAAATCTTACACGTCGAATGTTCTCAACCAGTATAGCGTCGTATCGGGAACAACCCACACATATGACTCACGCGGCAATCTGACGTCCGACGGCACATGGACTTTCGGTTACAATACTGAAAATCAGTTGGCGACCGCGACCGGTTCCGGCCAGACCATAACCTTCGCTTACGACGCCCTCGGTCGACGCTTCCTGAAACATGTGACCGTCGGTTCCACGACAACGACGACAGGCTCGCTTTCTGTCGGGGATCAGGAAATGGCCGAATATTCCGGCGTTGGCACGATCTCTATCAATCGGCGTTTTGCCTATGGGGTGGGGCTGGATGAGCCCATCGCCAGCTTCAGCACATCAAACGTTCCAACCTACCAATTTAGCGACGCGCTCGGATCGGTGATCGCGCTGACAAACTCCGCGGGTCAGGTCGTTGAGAAGCACGCTTATACAGCCTATGGTATTGAGAAAGTAACCGGCACGAACACTGCTGCTTACCGATTTGCGGGACGGCGGTTGGATCTGGAGACCGGGATCTACTACAATCGTGCGCGGTTTTATTCACCTACGCTTGGGCGATTCCTACAACCGGATCCGATTGGAACTGATGATGACGTTAATCTATATATTTATGTTAAAAATGATCCTGTCAACTTGGTGGATCCCCTTGGATTAAGCGCGGCAAGCTACGACGTTGCAGCCGAGTTTGGGCATGGATCAAGGCATGTTAATCCGGCAATAGTCCCGGGCCTGCAGAGTGCGATCAGTAGAGCGCTCCCACAGACAATGCCGATGGGGATATATGGTGTGGGCGTGATATACTATGGAGGTCAACCGTATGAATTTAGGTATTATGGCCTCGGTAGTTACGTAAATGTTGGAACGTACTTTCCCATTGTGAGATGAGGTAGGGCACTTGTATGTCACGGGACTTGAGCGACGAAGAAAAAAAGCTTTTGCGCACGTTGGTTGGAGAGCGACCGCCGTTTGCCGTAGAATTTGAAAAACAGTTGGAGGGCTGTCTCGCCGATGAAGTGGAGGATGGAGGGTTAGAACTCAAACCCGTTAGAGGCAATAGAATTAAAACTCATGACACTGTCCTTGGAAGTGGCTCGATCTATGATGTTGACGGCGTGCCAGTAATATTTGATCTGCTTCAGTACGATGGATACATTGCTAAATTACTCATTGAAAAAGCAGATTCCAGTCAAATTAAGAGCGTTTTAGATTACCAACAGGTTATGGCACTAGGATATGGAAGAGGGATCACTTTGGAGCGGTAGTCTCATCAACAAAGAAGCAATGAAGGCTGCCATTTTGCAAGGGCATGTTCAACTTGGAACTGAAAAACCCGTAAGCTATCTTCCGCTCAACACGATTGAAAATATGTTGGGGTTAACTGTCGACAGGTACCGAGAAATGCTTCGGGCAGGAGGCAACGAAAGCATGCTATTCGAGGATCAGCAATGCGCGATAAACTCGGGTGCGGTTTACGGTTATAACGTTCCGGCATTGGGAGTACTGCTCAGGCAGTTTAATTCAATACTGATTGCAAATGGCTGGCCGGATGCGCCGGAGCAATTCGTCGAAAAAATTGCACGCAACTGGGTTGAAGACGTTGACGCCCCTCTTCTCTTAATAATCCGCGCCGCATTTGGAGACAACGGAGATTAAACGCGCGACTTTGTGCGTAATGAGCGAATGGCACTGGGATCACTCAGGCCGCTAACGACCGGGAGATAGAAAAAGACGCATATAATCACCATTAAAAATCGCGTTCGCAAAAAAGCTGGACCGTATCGACGTGAGCATTCCTTCCAACGCAACTGAGGGGGCTCGGCTTAGCGGCGCTTGTAGAGAACGAGCTGTACAAATACTTCGCAGGCACAGTCCTCGTATTCCGCTCACGCAAGGTGGATCGCCCGAAGCTGATCTATGGGAAGATAGCGGACCGGTGATAGCCTACAGCACTTCTCGTTTCCGAATCGAACTCTCAAAGGAGATGGAACTGGCTTATGTCCACTGAATCAAGCGACGTCTCAATTGCTGAGCCATCATCCTTATAAACTTCCAACTCATGGAGCTTACCCTCTACGACATGCAGAAGGACATTCACGGCAGGACGATAATCCACACCTTCCGCATCAAAGTAATATCCCTCCGTGGGAAGCCGCTGTTGTAAATTGGCGAGTGGGCCGGACACCCTAAACAGGAGGCTACCTTCTGCGTCTATAGCTGACACTCTCGCTGTTTCCAGCTGACTGCGTAGAGCTTCCGCTACAAGAAACCCTTTTTGCCAGTAACAGCTCAATGAGCTGACGTTCGCTATTGGTCAGATCACGCCACGCCTGAGCGCTTTTGAAGCGACCCCATGTCGGCAATCCGCACGATCTTCGACACCAATAGTTTCGGTGGTCCCTATGACGCAGGGGATAATCCCGCAGATGCGAAAGCGCCGATCAGGCACCATCATCAACGTCACATCCAGCGCCACGCTCGCCTCCTTCCCGCTCGCGCCGCCTACACCGCCAGCAAGCAGGCAATCCAGGGTTTCTCCGGCTCGCTCGCGCATGAGCTCGGTCATTTCAACATCCGGGTGAAACTGGTGGTACCGGGCTATGCCCCGACCACCCGCTTCACGACGAACGCCATCCTGCCGCTGGAGCAGCTGCTGCCGGACGATTACATGGACTTTGCAGGCCAATCCTCGAAGGCTTCGCCAAACGGGCCATGACGACCAGCGAAGGCGATGTTGCCGAAGCGATCTGGAGCGCCGTCCTTGACCTATCCGGCCAGCTTCGTTTTCCCGCAGGTCCTGATGCAATTGCGCTGTCTCGGGCGAACTGACGATCGATAGCGGCCTGACCGGACATTGCTCGGTTGCGGCGTTTCAGCCGGCGATATGCAGATGGCAGATGTTTCAGCACATCTGCCATCGACTTTACCAAAGGTCACGCAGGTTCCGCCAGCACTCTTCCCGTAATCTCAGGCCACAACCCCTCCGTCACCGCCATCAATGCCGGCGTTGCGGCGGCGACCCACGGGATGCCGCTACCGGGGCGTATTCCGATACGGACATCGAGACCCGCTTCCCTTGCGAGAACGACGCCGCCGGCGATATCCCACATGGTGGTCAGCTTCTGCAGATGGCCGTCGAAGATGCCGCGTGCGGCAAAGGCAAGGCCGATCGATGTCGAGCGGATGGATTCCACTACCCAGCCCGCATGCCGAAGCCCGACGTTGAGGGCCGCCACCTCCGCGGCATCGGCAGCGGCGCTGTCTCCGAGCGACATGACCTGCACATCCTCGAAAGGCACGTGGCGGGCAAGCGGTTTGCCGTTGAGCATCAGCCCGGTCCCATCAGCCGCCGCGTAGATATCCCCGAAGACCGGGATCGCGACAATGCCGAGTTCCGGCCGGCCACTGCGCACGAAACCGAGCGAAATGCCCCAGAGCGGCGAGCCGCGCAGGAAATTGGCGGTGCCGTCGATGGGATCGATGATCCAGTAGGCATCATCGGCCACACCGCCCATTTCTTCGCCCAGCACGGCTTCGCCCGGAAACGCCGCGGCCAGCCGCTCGCGGATGAGTCTTTCGACCGTAGTGTCGGCTTCCGAGACAAAGTCCTGAAAACCCTTCGTCCGGGTGGCGATGGCATCGCGCGCCTCGAAAAAGCGAAGGGCAAGGCCCATCGCCTCCTCGATGATGGCAACTGCGCCTTCAAGACGTTCGCTCATCGTGCCCACGCTCTGCCTGTCACACCCGCACCCGCGTTCAACCAGCCGGTGAAGGCTTCCACCTCATCCGTCTGGATCGCACCGACGCCGGCCTCGGCGAGAGCGCCCCACACGGCTTCTGGGTCTGCCAGTGCGCGCGTGTCGTTGAAATCGAGGCAATGGGAGACGTCGAGCGTGTTGATCCAGAGACGGATATTCTGGCGCTCCATCTCGGCACGACCTTCGGCCAGATCGGCTATATCGGTGAATTTCACCTCGATCATCGGCGCACGCAACGCCTCGATACGGCGCAAATCTTCGGCGAACTTGCCCTTCCGCACCGGGAACATCGGCATATGCGGGATCTTGCCAAACCAGTCGGCATCCAGCACCTCGAAACGGCCCGCTTCGGGATCGATATCTGTCTTGACCAGCACCTGATCCTCGACGCCAAGCCGCAGCACGGTTTCCATGACCTGCGGCAGATCGCGGGTGAATTTCGTGTCGATATTGACGGTGATCCTGCCGCGCGCCTCTTCCAGCAATTCTTCCAGCGTCGGCACGCATTCATCGGTCACGTCAGCCGCATCGCCGCCCGCACCGGCCTTCAGCTTCGCTGCGCGGACCACCTCGAACGACAGCGCGCTCACGGTTCCCTTGCCCGTCGTGGTGCGGTCGAGCGTTTCGTCATGAATGACGACCAGCCGGCCATCGGCCGTCGCCTGTGTGTCGATTTCGATCATCTCGACGCCGGCCGCGACCGCAGCGCGGACGGAGGCAAGCGAGTTTTCGGCAGTGGCCGTCCAGAAACCGCGATGGGCGATGGTCAGGATGGCCGGATTGTCGCGCGAGCAGAGTGCGAGCACATTGCAGGGATTGGAGGTCTTTCGGGAGGTGGCAAGGGTCTGGTGCATGGTTTTCACTTTCGGACGTTGCAATTACCGGGTTTGGCTGCCCGGATCAGATTTTTCCCATGCCCGCCGCCATCAGATCGTCGCGCAGGATGCGGCCGGCGATGATGAAAACGACGAGTGCGGGAAGAAGCAGGATAAAAGAGACGATGGCGGCGAGCGGCAGCTGCATCGAATAGGGATCGAGATACATGTAGAGCTTGATCGGCAGGGTCTCGACGACAGGCGCGCCGACGATGAAGGACTTGTCGAATTCCTCGAAGCTGCCGATGAACGACATTAGCCCGCCGGCCAAAAGCCCGGGCACCGCAAGCGGCAATATGATGTGAATGACGATGCCGACTGTGCCCGCGCCGAGCGAGCGCGCGGCATGGATGAGATCGTCGGGAATGGTCTCCAGCGCCGCTGTCATCAGCCGGATCATCAGCGGCAGGGTGCCGACGATCTGCACGAGAATGACCCCCGTTACCGAATAGGCGAGACCGAAAAGCAGGAATACCTGACCGATGCCAACGGCGACGACGAGCCCGGGAATGATGATCGGCGCCAGAATGAAGATTTCCACCAGCCGTTTCAGCCGGAAGGGAGAACGCGCCATGGCCCAGGCGGTGGGCAAGGCGATGGCCGCAGTCAGGAAGGTGACGACGATGGCGATGAGGATGCTGTTGACCGCAGCGCGGATGAGGCTGCCATCGCTCAGGATGCTCGCCCAGCGCGCCGTGGTGTAATCCTTCGGCACGATGAGCGGTGGCGACCAGCCGTCGGCAATGCTCCAGAGAAACATCAGCGCCAGCGGCACGGCGATGGCGAGCGTCAGCGCGCCATACAGCCCGATCGAGACAAAAATCCGGTCCTCGGGCGTGAAGGCGCGGCGGCGGGGAGTGATGGCGGGGTCGATGGTGATAACACTCATCATGCGTCTCCTCGGTTTTGCCCGGGGCCGATGCGGGATGTGAGGGAATAATAAAGAATAAGCACGCAGACCGCGAAGAGGCTCAGCACCATGCCCATGGCATAGACCTGGTTGAAACGTCCCTGGTTGAATTCCTTGACCATCAGCACCGAAAGCGGCCGAGCCGTCGGCGGACCGACGATGTCGGGGATGGCGTAAGAGCCCATGGAACCGATGAAGGTCAGAAGAATGGCGGCGGTGATGCCCGGCATGGCGAGCGGCACTTCCACGAAGAAGAATGTCTTCAACCGCGAAGCGCCAAGCGTGCGCGAGGCGTAACGTATATCCTCGGGAATGGCGGCAAAGGCGCTGGTGATGATCAGCGTCATGAAGGGTATCTGCTTCCAGACGCTGGCGAGGATGACGCCGACGCCCCAGTCGTCGCGTACGAGCTTGGGCAGTTCGAGCCCGAGCGGCGCGACCAACCGGTCGAGGAACCCGCCCCTTTCGAAAACGACGATCACCATCAGGCCGACGATGATGCCCGGCACCGCCATCGGCAGCTTGTAAAGGCCGCTGAACAGTTTTCGCCCGAGAAAGCTCTTGCGTATCAGAAGCGCCAGCGGCACCGAGGCCGCAAGCGAGACGATGACAGGCATGACGCCGTAATAGATGGAGGTCGTAAGACCACGGATCATCGACGCGCGGGTGAAAATCCGCTCATAGAACATCAGCGTGAAACTGCCATCCTCCTGCCTGAAGCTGCCGATCAGCGCCGACAGCAGCGGCCCGCCGAAGAAGACCAGAAGATACCCAACGCCCGGCAAAAGCAGGAATAGAAGCTGGGCGCGCTTGTTTCGAAGGAGCCCGGCCATCATGCCGCCTCCCCCGCCATCCTGTCATCGAGAAGATGGACCGAACCGGGAAATTGCAGGGCCACCCTTTGCCCGGCGTCGATCAGGGTTTCCGCGCCGGACTGGCTGACCCTTATCTGGCGGCCGCCGATCTCGACCGTATAGAGCGCATTGGCGCCCATGAAGGAAACAGCGGAAACCGTGCCCTCACCGGCCTGATCGGCACGGATCTGGATATTTTCCGGACGAACGGAAATCTGGACATTGCCGGCGGCAACCCGATCAAGCGTCACGGACTGGCCCCAGGGCAATTGCGCCTGCTGGCCCTCAGCGGAGACCGGCAAAAGATTGGTTTGGCCGAGGAAGCCGGCGGTAAAGGCGTGTTTGGGTGAGCGGTAAAGCTCGAGCGGCGTGCCGATCTCAACCACCCGACCGGCATTCATGACGACGATCCGGTCCGACATCGCCATGGCTTCGGCCTGATCATGCGTCACATAAAGGCTGGTGGCGCCGATGCGGCGGTGAAGCTCGGTCAGCTCATGGCGCAGCGTATCGCGAAGTTTGGCATCGAGATTGGAAAGCGGCTCGTCGAACAGAAGCAGGCTCGGCTGCATGACAATGGCGCGCGCCAGCGCCACCCGCTGCTGCTGGCCGCCGGACAATTGCCGGGGCATGCGATCCACCAGACCGGTGAGATTGCAGATATCAAGCGCATGGGCGATGCGGCGGACCCGCTCATCCTTCGCGACCTTCTTCATCTTCAGCCCGAAGCCGAGATTTTTGGCGACCGACATATGCGGGAAAAGCGCATAGGACTGGAACACCATGGCGATATCGCGCGCTTCCGGCGGCGCCTGATCGATGCGCTTGCCGCCGAGCCGGATTTCACCGCCCGAAGGTTGACTGATACCGGTGAGGATGCGCAAAAGCGTGGACTTGCCGCAACCCGAGGGCCCAAGAATGGTGACGAATTCGCCCCGCTCGACGGCGATCGACACGGGATGAAGCGCCCGGCTCGCCCCGTAGTCCTTGCAGATATTGCTGATCTCAAGTTCGCTCATGGCGAGCCTCCCTCATATTTTTGACCAAGGCTATCCGGACCGTGCAGCCACTTGCGGCACACGATCCGGCAATCCTTGTCGCGTTACTGGTTGAGGACTTTTTCATCGAGCGCTTCGGCAAGCGCTGTCGACATGTCCCAGAAAGCCGGCAGCGACAGGCGCGGATAGACGCTCTGGGGCAGCACATGCTCCTGCACAGCCTTCGGCATCAAATCGTTGGTGACATCGGCGCGTGGAGAACGGGAGGCCTTGTTTTCCAGCTTCCAGAGCTGGAATTCCTTACTCATGGCCATATCGATCAGCAGCAGCGCCGAAGCGACATTGTTGGCGTTGGCCGGCACGAACATGGCGTCCCCAGAGCCAACCTGGCCCTTTTCCAGAAGCGTGACGCGGAAACTGTCGGGCAATTGCTTGGTGCCGAGGAAGCTCATGACCTGATCTTCCCAGACGGTGCCCATGTAAAGCTGCTGATTGTTGATGAGGTTGAGCGTATCGGCATTGCCATTGGTCAGCTCAGCCACGGCCAGAAGACGGCGGTAATAGTCCCAGACAGGCGTAAGGCACTCGGACTCCATCGCCCAGTCTTCGGCCTGCTGCAGCGTCTGGTTATAGTCGGTCAGCTGCTTGCGGCAGTCGCCGGTGAGATAATTGAGAGCCACCGAATAGATAAAACCGCCGCCCGAGCCGCCCTTGGCCGGCAGGGTGACGCCAAGCCGCTTGGGGTTCTTTTCAGCCCAGATGAGAAGATCCTCGAAGCTTTTCGGCACATCCTCGGCCTTCACGAAGGCGGAATCGTAACCTATTGCGGTCTGGTTGAGATGCACCAGCGGGAAGCTGCCGCCATGCGCCTTGCCGAAGACGGTTTCGGCCAGTTCCGGATTGTAGTTGGCCATGTTCGGCAGGATTTTCGTCAGCGCAATATTGCCGACAACACCCTTGGCAGAGAGCAGCGGATAGCTGCCGCCACCGGCGAAATAAGCGTCGACGGGCGAATCCTGCCCTGCCGCGTGCACCGCGATCAGCTGCTGGTTCGCCTGATCGCCCTTCACGTCGCTATAGGCGACCTTGATACCGTATTTGGCTTCGAAACGGGTGATCAGTTCCTTCCACGTATCGGCAAAACTGCCGGCGAAATTATACATCGTCACCGAGCCCTCGGCTTTGGCGGCGGGAACGACGATGTCGTAGAAATTGTCGCGCGTGACCTTCGAAAGATCGAAGTCGAGGTTTTTCATATTGCTGTCAGCGGAAAGGCACGGCGCTGCCGTCGTCGCCAGCGCAAGCGTGGCGATCGCAAGAAATTTCATGCGCATTGAATGGTTCCTCCTGGGGACCCGTTGTAGACCGGCCCCTTATTAATACACTCTAAGTGTAATATTTGTGACAGTCCAGTGAAAAATGCTGTCGCAAACCAATGCCCCGTGTTGCCGCTGCCCCGCACAGCCGTTATCCAAGGCCATGACAACAGATCAGACGCCGCACCAGACCTTCGATCGCCAGCCGCTTGCCAGCGAGAATGAGCGTCTCATTCTGGATATCGTGCGCCGCCATGGGCCCATCGCCCGCGCATCGATCACCGGTCACACGAACCTGACGCAGCAATCCGTGCATCGGCTGATCGAAGGTCTGCTGGAGCGCGGGCTTCTGCGAACCGGCGCGCCGCTCAAGGGCACGCGCGGCCAGCCGAGCCCCACCATCGAACTGGTGCCGGAAGCGGCCTATTCGCTTGGCATTTCCATCAACACCGACTCCGTGGTGATCTGTATCGCCGATCTTCGCTGCGACGTGATCGTCGAGGAAAAACTGAAGATGCTTCCGGAGGACCGGGAGGAGACGCTTGTCGCTTTGTCTCTGGCCCTCGACAGGCTGCTCTCGGAACATCGCATCCCGCGCGAGCGCCTGCTTGGCCTCGGCTTTTCAATGTCCGGCTTCTTCGTGTCTGAGGACCGCGCCTTCAATGCGCCGGAGCCCCTGCGCGACTGGTCGCTGATGGACCTGAAGCCGATCCTTGAGAAACGGTTCCGCCTGCCGGTCTGGCTGGAGAACAACGCCACCACCGGGGCGATCGGAGAAAGCCTTCGCGGTGTCGGCTCCTGGTGCCAGACCTTTGCCTATCTGTCGTTCAATTACGGTTTCGGCGGCGGGTTGATCCTCAGTGGCCAGCCGTTTCACGGCTTTCATGGCAATGCCGGCGAATTCAGCGGCATATACAGCCCGGATGAATCGCCCAAACGCCCGGCCCTGCAATATCTGATCGCCACGCTCCAGAAAAACGGCGTCGACATCCATTCCATCGAAGCGCTCTATCAGCAATTCGACCCCGCATGGCCGGGCGTCGAGGAGTGGCTCGCCGAGACGATGCCGCAGGTGGACAGGCTGGTGGCGAGCCTGATCGCGGTTCTCGATCCGCAGGCTATCGTCTTTGGCGGGCAATTGCCGCGTGCGCTTGGCCGGATGATGATCGAACGCACGCACATGCCCTCCCGGCGCGAACATCGTTACGGTGTCGGGCCGAAGGAGGCGAAGCTGGTTCTCAGCGAAACAAAGGGCGATCCATCCGCCATAGGTGCGGCGCTGCTGCCGCTCAGGGTGCGCTATTTCCTGTAACTCAGCCCAAGCGGCCTGATGTAATCCCGCAACAATCATCACGGAAACGTGAGCCTGATTTCGCCCCCGGTTTTTTACTGGTTGGCAGCTTGCATCCGAAGGCGATAAATATGATTAGAAATATCATGTTTATCGCGACATTGACGCAGCATATCGAGCTGCTTCATGCGCCCAGCCAGTACGTCACCGGGTCGATTGATGAGCAAAGCCCTGTTACAGGTTCTCGATGCGGAGGAGGAAAGCCGCCTGATGCGGTTTTTCCGCCGGCGTTTGCAGAACCGGGAAGACGCTGCCGACGCCATGCAGGAAACCGTGCTGCGGGCGCTGGAGGTTTCTCATGCGACGCTGATCGACAATCCACAGGCCTATCTCTTCCAGATCGCCCGGTCCGTCGCCCGCCTGACGGCCATTCGCCAGTCACGAGAGCGGCCGTTATTCGCACCTTACGAAGACGGCTTCGCCGTTGCCTGCGAAGAACCGGGGCAGGAGCGGATCGTCGCCGGGCGGCAGCACCTTATTTTAATGGCGCGCGCCATCGAGGCACTGCCCAAGCGTTGCCAGCAGGTCTTCGTGCTCAGCCGCCTGCATGGCCATTCCAACGGCGAAATCGCCGCCCTTCTCGGCATTTCCCGCAACATGGTGGAAAAACACATCATCAAGGCGCTGCTGCACTGCCGTCAGGTCCGCGCGCAAATAAAAATGTAGACCGGCATCAGGTGTTCGCATCCTTTTTCACTCTATAAGGGAAAAGGAACACATCTCAGCACGCAACAAACGGCAGATCAGGACATGAACAAGGGCCCGGACGGTCTGAAGGATAACGGCTTGACCGATGACGGTCTGGCCGAAGAGGCCGCGCTGTGGGTGGCGCGCATGCAATCGGCAGACGCGACGGAAGCGGAGCGCGAGGCGTTTCATGTCTGGCTGCGGGCCGATGCCGCCCATGCCAGCGCCTATGAGGACATGCAGAGCCTCTGGGGTGAGCTTGGCGATATCGAGCTTGCGCCGGTCGAGCAGCGAAAACGGCGCGGACCTCGACGGGCAATGCTGGCGGGTATTGCCGGTCTCTGCCTCATCGGGCTTGCAGCGCTGTTTGCGGAGAAAAGCGGATTGAAGGACCGCTGGCAGGCGGATTATTACACCGAAATCGGCGAAACACGCATGCTTTCGCTGGAAGACGGCAGCCGCATCAGCCTGAACACCGACACGGCGATTGCCGTTCATTATTCGCAAAAGGAACGGCGCATCACCCTTCTTCGCGGCGAAGCTTATTTCGATGTCGCCAAAAACCCGGAGCGGCCCTTCATCGTCGAGGATGGAGCGCTGACGGCAAAGGCGCTCGGCACCCATTATTCGGTGCGCACCGGCAATGGCGCGCTGCCGCAGGAGGTGCAGGTGGAGGAAGGCCGGGTGGAGGTGACCACAGGCGCCGAGATCGCCGTGCTGACACCCGGAGAGGCCGTGACCCTTGGTGGCGACGGCAGGCTGGTGCGCGCCCGCAAGGATGTCGCCAACAGCATGGCCTGGCGCGAAGGCAAGCTCGTCTTTTCCGGCCAGCCGCTGCGCGAGGTTCTCGATATTCTCTCGCAATATCGCCGGGGCCGCATCGTCATCCTCGATGAGGCGGCGGCGAGGCAGCACGTCTCCGGCATCTTCGACCTGAAGGACACGGATCAGGCGCTCACCATTCTCGAAGAAAGCCTTCCCGTTTCCGTATCGCGACTTTCCGGAATGCTGGTTTTCGTCCGCTCGCGATAAAATAACTTTTTTCGCAGATCCGACGTCAGGAGTCGGCCCGCCTTTTCACTCTAGGCAATCAGGACCCGTTTAATCGGGGGGCATGAGATCACGAGTGAGAGGGAATGACATGAATTTGGGCAAGCAGGCACGCGGCTGGTTCTGGCTGACGACGACGGCGATCATCGGGGGTATCGTCGCCGCAGGTCCGGGCGCCATGACCGCCAGCGCGCAGACACCGCCCGCCGCAAGCGGCGCACCCGCCACCGTCACCGTGTCCATTCCCGCAGGGCCGCTGGAAAACGCCATTCTGAGCTTCGGCCGCCAGGCCAATCTGCGCATGGTCTACCCCTCCGCGATCACCAGGGGCCGCGGCACGGCCGGCGTCAAGGGCACGCTCAGCGTATCGGCGGCCGTCAGCGGGCTTCTGGCCGGATCGGGACTGAACTACGCATTGGCCGGCGGCAATACCGTCCGCATTTTCGATCCCGCCAGCCAGACCGGCGAAGGCGGCGGTTCGGCTGCCGCCGGCAGCACCCTGCTTGCGCCGATCACCGTGCAGGGCACCGGCCTTGAAGGCGCCAGGGGCATCATCGAGAGCAATGGCTATGTCGGCAAATCCGGCCGCACCGCCACGAAGACCGATACGCCGGTTGCCGAAACAGCCCAGTCGATCACCACCGTCAGCCGCAAGCAGCTCGATGACCTGAAGCCGCAGAACCTCTCGGAAGCGCTGAACTACACGCCCGGCGCGCGCATCGGCCAATATGGCGCGGAGCCGCGCTTCGACGCCTTCAAGGTGCGCGGCACCGATCTCAGCACCACCGGCATCTTCCGCGACGGCCTGCGGCAGGTCAGCAGCCAGAACGGCAGCGCCCGGCTTGAGCCCTATGGCGTGGAAGCGGTTTCCATCCTGCGCGGTCCCGCCGCCTCCATCTATGGTGCCAGCAGTTCCGGCGGCATTGTCGATATCATCTCGAAACGCCCGACCGAAGAGACGCTGCGCGAGGTGGAGCTGCAATATGGCTCCTTCGGCCGCGTTCAGGGCGCTTTCGATCTTTCCGGCGCCGTCGATGACGAAAAGACCATGCTTTACCGCCTGACCGGGGTGGCCCGCGACGGCCGCAACGAAATCAGCGCCATCAAGGACGACCGGCTGTTCATCGCGCCGGCCTTCACCTTCCAGCCGGATGCCGGCACCAAGCTGACGCTGCTCGGCGAATATATGGACAGCACCACCGGCGGCACCTGGGGATACATCAACAATTACGGCAGCGACGGCAAGTCGATCGGCGCGACGCCGGTTTATGGCGGCGATTCCCGTTTTAATGATTTCGAGCAGAAACAATGGCGTATCGGCTATGAGTTCGAGCATGAAATCAACGACAACGTCACCTTCTACAGCAAGGCGCGTTATTCGGCCCTTTCGGCCGACCAGCAATGGGTCTTCGCCAACTATCCCGGCATCACCATCGAAGACAATGAAGGCGTCTCCGCCGACAATTACCTGAAGACAGAATTCGACACAGGCCCGGCGAAACATACGCTGCTGACCGGTATCGACGTCAGCCACATGTCCTACACCTCGAAACAGGGCAATGGCACCAGCCCCTTCACCGACACCTTCACCTATGTGCCTGATGTGTCGCTGATACTGAAGCAGAGGATGAACACGCTCGGGATCTATGCGCAGGATCAGGTCGAAATCGACCGCTGGCGCCTGACGGCCGGCATTCGTCACGACTGGCTGGACACCGAATATCAGGCCCAGACCGTCGGAGACGCAACGGCCCCCACCTATGACGGCGATGAAACCAAGACGACCGGCCGCGCCAGCCTCGGTTATGTCTTTGACAGCGGCGTGATGCCCTATGTCAGCTACGGCACCTCCTTCGTCGCCAATCCGGGCGTCATCATCACCACGGGAACGGTAACGGGTCAGGCGCAGCCGACGGTCGGCAAGCAATATGAACTCGGCGTGAAATATGCCCTGCCGCAATATAACGCCCTGCTGAGCGCCGCCTTCTTCAATCTCGATCAGGACAATGCGACGGTCTACGAGACCTCATCCGGCATCAACCTGCTGCGCCAGCTCGACCTGCGCTCGCGCGGCGTGGAACTCGAAGCCACGGCCTCGCTCGACAATGGCTGGAGCCTCATCGGCTCCTATTCCTATAACGACGTTGAAATCACCAAACTGACGTCGGAAACCGTGGGCAAGCAGCTCAATTCATCGCCCTATCACACCTTCTCGCTGTGGGCCGATTACGAGTTCCAGAGCGGCGCGCTCGAAGGCCTCGGCATCGGCGCGGGGCTGCGTTATGTCGGGTCGAGCTTCGGCGACAACCAGCACACGCCCATTCTCGACAACGAGGCCCGCACCTTCGTCGACGCCTCGCTGCGCTACGATCTCGGCAAGGCCCTGCCCTCGCTGGAAGGTGTGAAACTGCAGATCAACGCCACCAACCTTCTCGACGAGGTGAAACAGGTCTGCACCACGGGCTTCTGCTATTATGACGAAGGCCGCAAGGTCGTCGGCAGCATCCGGTATCGCTTCTGATGCTGCAGCAGAACCCTGCCACAACCAAGCCGTCGCCGGCCGCCGTCTTCGTGGCAGTCGGCGGGCTTTATGTCGGCCAGAGCGTGATTGGCGGACTGACCTTTCTCGGCCTGCCGGCGGTGCTCAGAACCGCCGGACTGCCGCTGGACCAGATCGGCCTGCTTTATCTCGTCGTTCTGCCCTGGGCGCTGAAATTCCTCTGGTCGCCGCATGTGGAGCGTTACCGGCTGCCGCCCGTCGGCAGGAACCGGTCTCGGGTGATCGTCGGCACGGGCATCACCGCCTGCGCCTGCGGCCTCGCTGTTCTTGCTTTCACCGGCCCGTCCCCGGTTTCCGTCGCAATCGCCATCCTGTCGGTGATCGCACTGGTAACGGCGACAGTCGACATCGCCTGCGACGGCTATGCGGTCGAAACGCTGGCGGAAGAGCATCATGGCTGGGGCAATGCCGCACAGGTGGGCGGCTCCTATCTCGGCTCCGCCATCGGCGCCGGCCTGTTTCTGGTGCTGGTGGAGCGCGCCGGCTGGACGAGCGCCACGCTGGTCATGGCCGGGCTCGTCATCCTGCTCGCGCTCCCCTTCCTGTTCGGCCCGGCGGCCAAAACGGTCACGCAAACACGGGACCACCTGCCATCGATCAAAAACGCGCTCAAGCGACGGGAAGTCCGCACCGGGCTTCTGGTCGCGGCTGTTTATGTCGCGGCGCAAAAATGGGGTCTGGCAATGCTCGGCCCGTTCCTGGTCGATTACGGTTTCGATCTCGCCACCATCGGCGCGCTGAATGGCGTGGGCAGCATGATCGTCGGTTTCGCCGGCGCGCTGCTCGGCGGCACGCTGGTACGCCTCTACGGGGCGTCACGAATCCTGCTCATCGCCATCTTCGTGCAGACGGCGCTGTTGTGCCTTTTCGCCTATTTCAGCGTTCATCGCGATATTTCGCAATGGGTCGTCATGGCGGTTGCGGTGGCAAGCTCGTCGGGCATCATGTCCATCGGCTTCGTCGCGCTTTACGCCTGCTTCATGGGCTGGTCCGACCCGCGGCAGGCCGGGGTCGATTTCACCCTGTTCCAGTGCATGGATGGCGTTGTCGGCATGGTCGGCGGGCTGGGCGCAGGCGCGATCGCCGAAAAATTCGGTTATCAGGCCTCCTTCATCATTGCCGCCATCGTGTCGGTGCTCGCCGCACCGGTCATCTTCCTGCTGATGCGACGGCAGAATTCTTGAACCGAAGCCCCGGGCGCGGCGGCTTAAACCGCGCCCGGCAGGCCTCTTGCATCGGCCTATTCGACCACCACCGAAAGTGCCGAACCGGTATAGACCGGCCGCAGCTTCACATTGCCCGCATCTATCGTGGCGAATGTCCCGGTCAGGCCGTTGGCGGAAATCACATCGAGCCGCGTGCCGGCGGCCGGCGCGCCGCCATCGAAAGTGAGCTTCAGCGTCGCGCCATCCAGCACCGCATTGCCCTTGATCCGAAGCGCAGCCTTCTGCGGGTCGACCGCCAGCGTGCCGCCCGACTGCGTATAATCGCCGCCGATGACAAGATCCGTCTCTCCGCCGAGCGAAAGCGTGCCGCCGCTGACCAGCACGCCGCCGGTTCCAAGCGCATCGGCAGATGACGCCACCAGCGTTCCCTCCCTGAGAATGGTGCCGCCGCCATAACTGTTATGGCCGCCAAGCGTCAGCGCTCCGCTGCCGGATTTGACGAGACGCCCTGCCCCGGCAATATCGTTCGTCCATCTGTCCGCCGCATTGAACCCGCCGGCGGCAGCGTCCATCGTCACCTCGACATCGCCGTCAAACGCGCCGTAACCGCTGGCGGCAGCGACCAGATTGATGCGGCCCCAGCCATTGCTGTCATCCAGCAGCGGATAACCGGCCTCGATGCCGGTGGAAAACAGCACAGCGCGCCGCTGGGCGGCATCGAGATAGGGCAAACGTGTCTCCAGCAGGACCTCCGCCCCCTTCGGCACCACCATGGGCGCATCGCCTGCGGCCCTGTCGCGGCTGAAGGAATAGGTCATGCGCCTGCGATAATCCGCCCCGTTCTTCGCCGCATCGGCAAATTGGTCGACATCCGGCTTTGCGCCATGGGCGAAATCGATGAGCGACTGGCCCTGCGGCAGGCGCTTAGTGAAATAGGCCTGCAAGGCCTCATGCGCCGCCTTCTTCACCTCGGCATTTTTCGGGTCCTGCAACATAGCCGCGGCCATGGCGGTTGCGGTGATGCGGCCGCCGATCACGTCGAGCGGCGAATGCATGCCGGCGACGATGCGGCTCTCGCCGAGTTCGGAGGCAGCCGTCAGCAATTCGGAAAAGCGCTCCGGCACCGCATAGGCATAGGCGATGGCGGCCAGATAGGCGGCATTGGTGTGCCCGCTCGGAAAACCGCCATCCTTGCCGCGCCCGCGATTTTCCCGCGCATATTTCAGCGCCGGCACGGTGACGCCCGGATCGCTGTCATGGCTTTCGAAGCTGCGGTCGCCAATCGTCTCCTTGCCGGTTTCGATCACCTCGCCTTTGTCGTTCATGCGCCAGGGCCGCGGTGAGGAATAGAAATACTTCGCCGGCGACGTCGTGCCCTCCGGGCCGCGGATCACCTTCATGAAGGCGACGAAATCCTTCAGTTCGCTATCGGCGGTACCTGCCTCGGTGCCCTTATCGTCTTCCTTGCGGGTGATGACCTCGTTCGGGTCGAAATCAGCGAGCGTATGATTGATCGTCGTCGTTGCGCCCGCCCCTTCGCGATACCAGGCAGCAAGCGGCCCCATTCCGTCGATGACACTGTAACCCTGCGAACGGCGGTCATTCATATAGGCTTCGAAAGCGGCAGCGCGCGTGCGGTTCTCGCCGGTGACGGACAGCACGTAACGCATGTTTTCCTGCCAGACCGCGGGATCGACGATCTTCACATGGCTGAAATCCGCCGGGCCATCGCCATTGGCGCCGCCATCCGCCCATTTTTCATCGCCAAGCGTCCAGATGCGGTTGAAACCGGAGAGGATTTCGATGATCGGGTTGTCCCGGTCATCATAGGCGCGAACCGCCTCGCCCTTCTCATTCTTGCCGGTCTGGTTGCGATAATTGTCGGCAAGCGGCAGCGGATATGTTGCCGCCGGTTCCGGCACCGTGATGGCATAACCCTCACCTGCCGGCCCGGTGCGATCGAACGCCTGCGCGCCCGGAACCAGAACCAGCAATGCGACGGAGGCGAGCAGGCTCGAACGTGCGGAAAAGAAAGACGACATTTTCAGTCTGGCCATGACGAATCCTATGATTTTCAGCGAGTGACGCGTGACGAAAACAGGCGGCGCGGCGTTCCGCGCGCCTCATCGTCAGGTTTAAACGGAGCGTATTTCAGTTTTTCGATGGGCCGCCGGGAACGGCTCCCTGCGGCAATTGCTCCAGCGAAAATGCGCCGCCTTCGGAAAGAAACGGCGCGATATGCCCGGAGCACCCCTCCGGGCATATCCTTCGAGAGCTTCATCATTCCGCCGGAGGCGGACGGTCGGGCCGTTATTTCTTGACCGCGACGGCCTCGTTGATCTTGGCGACGTCATCTTCCAGAACCTTGTAGGTCTGGTCGAGCGTCAACTCACCGACGATGAGCTGGCTCATGCGCTGCACGATCTGCTGATACATGGCGCTGCCGCCCTTGGCGCGTTCGAACTCACGGGCGGCCTGCGGCACGTTCTTCTTGTTGTCGAGGAACACCTTCATCGCCGCCTTGGCGTCTTCGCTCTTCAGCTTGTATTGCGGATCGACGATCTCCGCGCCGGTCAGGATGACGTAGTTCTCGGCGATTTCCCGCTGCACCTTTTCAGAGCCGAGGAATTCGATGAAGTGAGCCACATCTTCCGGATATTTGGTGCGCTTGAAGCCGACAATGGCGGTGCCGCCGGGCATGGCGTAGCATCCGGCCTCACCGCAGGGCGCATTGATCGCCGTCCATTCGAAACTGTCGCCGATCTTGTTCTGGAACGGATTCACCATCCAGTTGCCGGCCAGATAGGTCACGACATTGCCGTTGACGAACTCGTCACCCATGTTCTTGTACTGCGAACCGCCGGCCGCACCCCACATCTCTTTTGGGAAGCTGCCATTCTGCGTCCATGAATAGATATCGGCGATATATTTTTTCGCCGCATCGTCCGGGAAGCTGAACTTGCCGTCCTTCACATAGGTCGCGCCATAAGCAAAGGCGCCGCCGGAGAAGCGGTGGCCGGAACGGTCCATGGTGAAGGGAATCTGCACGCCGGTCGCCTTGGCGACACGGGCGGAGGCCTCGACGATCTCGCTGAACTTTGCGGTCGGGCCGGGCAAGGGTTCGCCCGCCTGCTCGAACAGCGTCTTGTTGACGAAGGGCAGGTTCAGCGTCTGCGATGCCATGTAACCGTTGATCGACTGCGGATCGTTGACATTGGGCAGGCGAAGCTGGTTGAGGCTGGAACCGTGCAACTTCGCGAAGGCTTCCGCATCCTTCATATAGGGGCGCATGTCGAGATAATAGGGCGCAAGCTGCCAGTCGGTGATCTTGGCGATGTCAGGACCTTCGCCGACCGCCAGCTGCACCGGCAGCTGCTTGGAAACCGCGTCATAACCCGAAGACACGAAATTGATCTTCACACCCGGATTGGCCGTCTCGAACTCCTTGCTGAGTTCCGACATGCGCTGCACATAACCCTGGTCGTCATCCGTAAAAAGGAAAGTAATCGTGCGGGTCTCGGCCTGGGCCGTCGCAAGACCGGCGACAGAGGCCACCACAAGGGCGCTGACGCCCGAAAACAATTTCATCATGCTCATCCTCCCAATGAAAATATTTTCATAAATCGAACGGAAGCTCCTCTGCTTAATTCGATTTATAATGTTTTGCGGCTTGACAGAATAAACGTCAAGCTGTTTGTTTTGCATAAATCGCACAAATCGACGCAGAAAAGCGAAAATCGGTTTGTGAAAATAATTTCATAAAGATCGACGGGAGGCGATCCATTATGACGGATGGACCATTTGCGGCGAACGCGTCGCAGCCGACATATACCGTCGCAAACGGCGAAACGGTGACCGCCTGGATCGTCTCCGATCTGGTGGAGACGTCGTTTCCCGGCACCGCAGCCCCCGCCGAAGACCGCGTGAACTATCGCTTCATCAACGGTTTCGTGGATGTGGGCGACCTGCCCTGCCGCAAGGCTTTCCAGCAGACCATGATCGGCCGCGATATCGCACCCGATACCAGCTGGCCGGTATCGCACCTCAATCTGCCGGGCTCCAATCGCCGCGTCGAATTCACGGGTTTCTGGCACGTTCCCACACATGTGCAGCGCTGGCTGAAGGGCACCTTCCGTAGCGATGCGGCAAGACAGGCGCATTTTCGGCTGCGCACCTGCGGCGGCGTCCGCATCTGGGTAGGCGGCGTCGAACAGGTCCGTTTCGAACCTTTCATCCGCAATGTCGAAAGCAGCCGTGACATCACGCTCGATCTCGGAGCCGGCGATAACGAGGTGCTGCTGCTCTGCGAGGATCTGGCGGAACGCGACATCATCTGGTTCTTCGAGCTTGAGGTCGTCGACGCCACACCGCTGACCGTCGTGCTGCCCGTGCCGCTCGACCGGGAGGAAACGAAGCGTCTCGCCGCGCTGGTGCGCGATGTTCGCCCGGCGCGTGACGTGTTTTCCGGCACAGCCCTCGAACTGGTCTTCGGGGCGGCGCCAGCTAGCGACCTGCCGGTGCACATTGCCGTCAAAAGCCATGGGCACGAGCGCGCTTCGCTCGCGGAAGTGGATACGGTGCTGAAGGCCGGGCAATCCTCGCTGAAGATCCCTGAAACGACAGGCATTTCGGACGGATATCACGGTGTCAAAATCACCATGGGTTCGGGAGCGGGAACGGTAACCCGCGTCATCGACGCGGCGTTCATGCATGATATCGCGCCGGAAGCATCCGATGCCGATATCAACGAGCGAAAAAAAGCCGCTCTCTCCTTCAGCGCCCGTTTCGGTGCCTGGCGCATCGGCCGCGCGCTGGCGATGGTCGCCACCGGCAGCGACGATATCGAGACGATCGGCGGGATCGTCGATGCGACGCTGCATTCCATCGATCGGCGGGAAGACTGCTCCGATTTCGTGATGATCCCGCTTCTGTGGCTGGTGCGCGCCTATGGGGACCGCCTGCCGGCCGAGATGCGGGCGCGGATCGATGCCTCGATCCTCGGCTATCGCTACTGGGTGGACGAACCGGGCAATGACGTCATGTGGTTCTGGAGCGAGAACCATGTTCTCTGCTTCCACACCAGCCAGTTATTGGCTGGCGAATATCTGCCGGATGCCGTATTCACCGCCTCCGGCCGCACCGGCAGAGAACAGGCGGCGCTGGCGGCAGACCGGCTG
The DNA here is from genome assembly GCF_027871605.1 of Agrobacterium sp. CFBP 3001. NCBI lineage: Bacteria > Pseudomonadati > Pseudomonadota > Alphaproteobacteria > Hyphomicrobiales > Rhizobiaceae > Agrobacterium > Agrobacterium sp. CFBP 3001. The sequence goes on along the minus strand of NZ_JAQAHD010000009.1, from coordinate 168,907 downwards.
GGGCGCTGGTTCGACAGCGTCGAGGCGCATGGGCTGGCCGAGTGGAACTCCGCTGCCTATTATCCGGTGGATTTCATCGGCCTTCTCGCCATCGAACATTGGGCGGGACCGGAGCTTGCCGCCCGCGCGCGCCGCCAGATCGATCTCATCTTCGAAATGATCGCATTGCACACGCTCGGCGGCGTTCCCTCCGGTTCGCAAGGGCGGGCTTATGACAAGGAGCTGCGCGCCGGGCCGCTGACGGAACTGGCGCCCTTTGCGCAGGTCGCCTTCGGTCAGGGCTGGCTGAACAATGGCGTTGCCTCGCTGCCGATGTTCTGCTGCGGCGATTACCTGCCACCGGCGCATCTCGCCTCCCTTTCCCAACTGACAGGCGGCCGCATGGTCGAGGCGCGGTATGCGCAGGGTCTGGAGCCCGCCAAGCTCGTGCTCTTCAAGAACGAGGCCGCCCAGCTTTCCACCGTTGTCGATCACAAGACCGGCCGCAAGGGCCATCAGCAGCACGTCATGGACATCAAGCTTGCCGGCCACCCGATGGCGCGGCTCTGGGTCAATCATCCGGGCGAAGACGATCCGTGGGGCACCCAGCGCCCCTCCTATTGGGCGGGAAGCGGCATCCTGCCGCGCGTGGTGCAACATCGCGATCTGGCGATGCTGATCTTCGATACGCAGGATCACCGCAACGACTGGACCCATGCTTATCTCGGCCGCGACGGGCTGGACGAGGTGCTCGTGGAGGGCAACTGGCTCATCACCCGCTCGGGCCGTGGCTTTGCCGCGCTTTATGCGACCAACGGGCTCGAGCCCATCACCACCGGCGCCACCGCCAGTCGCGAGATCAGATCGCCGGGCCGCCGCGCCGGCTGGGTCGGCATCATCGGCTGCGGGGATGTCGTGGAGTTTGCCCGTTTTCGGGAAAAAACCCTCGCCACGCAGATCAGCTTCGATGCCGAAAGCCGGCTGCTCTCGGTCACGCCGCCGGGCGGAGCTGAGCTTACCCTGACCTGGGACGGCGCATTCACCATTGGCGGGCAGGCCATGGCCTTCGACCACGGCCAGCCCCAGCCGGAAATCACCTTCGACAGCGCCGACCCAGCTTCGGGCAGCGCTGCAAAACCCTTCTACTCGTAAGCGGAATTGACAGATGAACCAGCCAAGCATGGAAAAAGACACTCTCAGGACGACAATCGACAATGTCGCCGCCGCCTTCAGCCGCCTCAAGGGCATTCAGGAAGGTCTGGTCAGCGGCAGTTCCGATGGCAAGATCCAGTTCGACGAATGGGACTGGGAAGTGGGTGTCGGCCTTTACGGTTTCCTGCGCCGGGCGCTCGCCGCCAACGACCGGAAGGCGATTGACGACCTCGTGACATGGTACGGCTGGCAGATCGACCGTGGCCTGCCGCCGCGCCAGATCAACAGTTCCGCGCCGATGCTGCCGCTTGTCATCCTCACCGAACATGTCGACCGGCCGGATTTCCGGGCGCTGGTGGAAGACTGGGCCGACTGGCTGGTGCATCAATTGCCGAAAACCGAAGATGGCGGCTTCCAGCATGTCGTCAAGGAGCGGCTGAATGAGGGCGAACTCTGGGACGACACGCTGTTCATGGCATGTCTGTTCCTCGCCCGCGCCGGCGTCGTCTGCAAACGTCAGGACTGGATCGACGAGGCGGTCTACCAGTTCATGATCCATACGCGTTATCTGTCTGACCCCGTCACTGGGCTCTGGTATCACGGCTGGACCTTCAACGGACGTCATAATTTCGCTGACGCCTTCTGGGCGCGCGGCAATTCCTGGATCACCGTCGCCATTCCCGAGCTTTTCGAACTAGTGCCCACGCTTGGCGAAAAGGACAGGCGTTTCCTCGCGAATGTGCTGGCAAGCCAGGTGCGGTCGCTGCGCCAATATCAGCGCGAGGACGGCATGTTCCACACGCTGCTCGATGATCCGACATCGCCGGTCGAGACATCGGCGACGGCCGGCATCGCCTATGGCATTCTGCGCGGCATAGAGGCCGGTATTCTCGGCGAAGAAAATCGCCCGCATGCGGAACGCGCACTGAAGGCGGTGCTTGGCAATATCGACGACGAAGGCGTCGTCCACGGCGTTTCCGACGGCACGCCGATGGGCCACGATCTCGACTTCTACCGCCGCATTCCCAATCTGCCCACGCCCTACGGGCAGGCGCTGACCATGCTGCTTCTGATCGACGTTTTTCTGAAAAGGCCAAAGGCATCGTGAGCATCATGAACATCAGTCAGGACATAACAGTCGCGGCAGGTGGCCTCGATGCCACGGCAGCCATCCAGCAGGCTATCGACACCGTGTCGGCCGCAGGCGGCGGGCGCGTGTCTCTGTCGGCCGGGCGTCACGTCAGCGCCGGCCTCCATCTCAAAAGCGGCGTGGAACTGCACCTTGCGGAAGATGCGGTACTTGCCCCCGTTTCCGATTACGACGCCTATGCCTTGACCCGGGTTTCGGTGATTGCCGAAGACTCCGATCGCGGCATGATCATCGCCAGCGGCGCAAGCAATATCGCCGTCACCGGTCCCGGCCGCATCGAGGCCGGCGGTGAAAACTTCATCGTCGGCGACGACAAGGCCATGGGCACCTATGTCCCGGCGAAAAAACGCCCACGCGTGATGGTGCTGGAAAGCTGCCGCAACGTGCGCCTTGAAAACCTCTCCGTCAGTGGTTCGCCGATGTGGACGCTGCACATGGTCGATTGCGAAGACCTTCATTTCCGCAATCTCCGCATCGAAAACGACCGCCGCCTGCCGAATACCGACGGCATTGTGCTCGATGCCTGCCGGCGCGCCCTGATCGAGGATTGCTTCATCTCGACCGCCGATGACGGCATCTGCCTGAAGACCAGCGCCGGGCCGGATGGCAAGGCGGTGGGAGCCTGCGCCGATATCACCGTTCGCCGCTGCACCGTTTCCAGCATGAGCTGCGCGCTGAAGCTTGGCACGGAATCCTTCGGCGATTTCACCAATGTCGCGTTCGAGGATTGCAAAATCGTCCAGTCCAATCGCGGCGTCGGCCTGTTTTCCCGCGATGGCGGCGCGATGCGCAACATCCGCTTTTCAAGGATCGAGACCGAATGCCACGAAACGCCGGGCGGCTTCTGGGGTTCGGGTGAGGCTGTCACCGTCACCGTCGTCGACCGACGCCCCGAGCGTCAGGCCGGCAGCGTCGACAATCTGGTCGTGGAAGACTTGAGCGGCTCCATGGAAGGGGCGATCAACCTCGTCGCCATATCGAAGGCCGGCATTCACAATGTCCGGTTGGAGCGCATCACGCTGTCGCAGCAACCCGGCAAGCTCGGCACCGGCCTGCAATACGATCTGCGCCCAACCAATGCGGATATTGCGCCAAGCCCCCATGCCGCCGGCCGCGCCAATGCCTGGACGCAGGATGCTGAGGGCAGGATCGTCGGAATGGAGGATTATCCCGGCGGAATGCCGGCGGTCTATCTTGCCGGCGTGGAAGGATTTGCGGCCCGCGATGTCGCCATCAAAAGAACGACGCCCTTGCCCGAGGGCTGGAACAGCCAAGAGATCGTCGCGACGACGAACTTGCCCGAAGGGAGCAGGTGATGGGAAGTCTGAAACTCGAAAACCTCAACAAGGCGTTCGGCGCCGTTCATGTGCTGCATGACATCGATCTTCAGATCGAGAACGGCGAATTCGTCGTTTTCGTCGGCCCCTCGGGCTGCGGAAAGTCGACGCTGCTGCGCATCATCGCCGGTCTTGAGGACGTCACCGCCGGCACAATCGCTATCGGCGGGCGCGATGTCAGCGCGCTGTCTCCGGCCGAGCGCAAGATCGCCATGGTCTTCCAGTCCTACGCGCTTTACCCGCATATGAGCGTGCGCAAGAACCTTGCCTTCGGCCTGGAAAACCTGCGTTTCAAGCGGGCGGAAATCGAAAGCCGCATCAATGAGGCGGCGCGCATGCTCGCCATCGAGCCCTATCTCGACCGCAAGCCGAAACAGCTTTCCGGCGGCCAGCGCCAGCGCGTCGCCATCGGCCGCGCCATCGTGCGCGAACCGGATATCTTCCTGTTCGATGAGCCGCTTTCCAACCTCGATGCAGCGCTGCGCGTGCAGACGCGTGCCGAAATCACCCGCCTGCATCGCGATATCAAGACGACGATGATCTATGTCACCCATGATCAGGTGGAAGCCATGACCATGGCCGACAAGATCGTGGTGCTGCGAGCCGGGCGCATCGAGCAGGTGGGCAGCCCGCTTGAGCTTTTCGACAATCCGCGCAATCTCTTCGTCGCCGGTTTCCTCGGCTCGCCGCGCATGAACATGCTGAAGGGCACGATCACCAAGGGCAGCGACGGCAGCATCGCCATCGACGCCGGCTACGGTGTGTCCCTGCCCTGTCTTGTCGATCCGGCAGCCGTCAGCTCCGGGCAGGCGGTTCTCGCGGGCATCCGCCCCTCGCATTTCACCATCTCCGACAATGCCGGCTTGCCCTTCGAGGTGCAGTATCACGAAAGCCTCGGCACCGAGACCTATCTCTACGGCAATCTCCAGGGCGAGAAAGAGCAGATCATCGTGCATCAGGCGGGCCATTTCGCCCCCGCTTCCGGCTCGGTGCTGAAGATCATGCCGGCGCGGGAAAAGGTGCATGTCTTCGATCCCGCCACCGAACTGGCGTTGCCGCGCCTGAACAGCGAAGGGAGAGGTTAGCATGGCCAATCCGACGCTTGCGAGACTGTCCGACCGTGCGCTCGATGCCGTGATGGCAATTGCCGAAGTGCCGCTCAACTTCATCGAGCGGCTGATCGGCAAAAGGCGCATGCCCTATATTTTCCTGATGCCGAACCTCGTTCTCTTCGGCATCTTCACCTTCCTGCCGATTGCCATTGCCGTCGGTTACGCTTTCACCGGCGGCACCGAACTTCTCATTACCGACCGCCCCTTCGTCGGTCTGGAAAATTTCGGCAAGCTGCTGGATTGCCAGAGCTACATGGACCCCGGAAGCTGCCGGGAATCGCTGTTCTGGACGGCGATCTGGAACACGCTGTGGTTCGTGGGCTTCAACGTCGTCGCCACGCTGCTGGTCGCGCTCATCACCGCCCTCATCCTCAACCGGGCGATTGCCGCGCGCGGTTTCTTCCGCGCCATGTTCTTTTATCCGGTGCTGCTGTCGCCCGTCGTCATCGGCCTCATCTGGAAATGGTTCCTCGACCGAAACGGCCTGCTCAACGCCTTTTTCCAGATGCTCGGCGTGCCGCCGGAAATCTTCCTGCTGGATGTCGGCTGGTCGCGTTTCTTCGTCGTGGTGGTCTCGGTCTGGTTCCACATGGGCTTTTATACGCTGATCCTGCTGGCCGGCCTTCAGGCCATCCCGAAGGACCTTTATGAAGCCGCCGCCATCGACGCCGCCTCGCCCCGGCGCACGCTTTTCCGCATCACCCTGCCGCTTCTCGGCCCCAACCTGCTCGTCGTGCTCATCCTCCTGATGATCCGCTCGGTGCAAATCTTTGATGAGGCATGGGTTCTGACCAATGGCGGCGGGCCGGGCACGGCCAATACATTCGTCGTGCAATATATCTACCAGATGGCCTTCGGCAGCGATCTGAGGCTGTTCGGCCTTGCGTCCGCCGCATCGGTTCTGATGGGCCTTGTGCTTCTCGCGCTGACGCTCGTGCAACTGCGCCTCGGCAAAAAGATGGAGTCCTGACCATGTCCAACGCCGTCTCCTTCCTCACGCGCACCCGCCGCCCCGGCCGGATCGGTCTCACCGATATCCTGTCATGGGTCTGGCTCATCGGCGGCACGCTCGCCGTCCTCATCCCGGTCGTCTGGGCCGCCATGTCATCGCTGAAACCGGAAGCCGAAATCACCCGGTTTCCGCCGAGCCTTCTGCCGCGCGCCGCCGTGCAGGTGGACGTGCAGGGTTACGACAAGCCGCTCAGCCTCTGGAAAGCCCCCATCGACGGCATGGAGCGGGAAATGGCCATGGTCCGCCGCATCGGCCTGAAAGCCCAGATGGTCGACCCCGCCAATCCCGGCCCACCGGTCAGCGTCGATACGCGGGAAATAACACCCGTCCAGAAACTGACTATCGCGACGGAGAACTTCACCGATCCGCTCACCCGCTTCAGCTTCCTGACCTTCCTCAAGAACTCGGTCTTCGTCACCTTCGTCGCAACCGTCCTGACGCTGATCGTCAATGCCATGGCCGCCTTTGCGCTGTCGAAGTACCGCTTCCGCGGCGAGAAGGCGATCTTCGTGCTGATCATCTCCACCCTGATGATCCCGCTCACCGTCGTCATGGTACCGGCCTATCTGGTCATCGTCGGCGTCGGCCTCGTCGACAATCTCTGGGGCGTCATTATCCCAACGGTGGCGACGCCGACCGGCGTGTTCCTGCTGCGGCAATATATGCTGACCATTCCCGATGAGCTGATCGAGGCGGCCCGCGTCGATGCGGCAAGCGAATTCCGTATCTTCTGGCGCATCATCCTGCCGCTGACGGCGCCGGCGCTTGCGGTTCTAGCCATCTTCTCGGTGCTTTGGCGCTGGAACGACTTCCTCTGGCCGCTGATCGTTCTCAGCAGTCGCGAAAACTTCACGCTGCAGGTGGGGCTGAACGCCTTCCAGGGCGAGTTCTCGGTGCAATGGCACTATATCCTCGCCATGACCTTCCTCAGCCTGGCGCCAGTCACCGTCGTATTCCTGTTCCTGCAGCGTTACATCACGACAGGGATTGCCGGCACGGGGATGAAGTGAGGAGAGTAAGAGCGTTGCGGTGAGACAGCAGACCGTCACGATTGGAATGTTAAAGCCCCTCTACCCGTCATCCCGGCCTTGAGCCGGGATCCAGCCGTCGCGCGTCTGCGCGGCGAAAGGACTCTTTTCAGCCCAAGGACTTGGGCTGCCTGGATTCCGGCTCAAGGCCGGAATGACGGGAGAATTAAACGTCTGGAGTTTGTTCAGCGGTCAACACTAGACGATACTCCAACACCCTACTTCGGGGGCGGCGCGATGCTGCCCCTCAGCACAAGGCGACAACCGAGTTCCAGCCGGTGCGCCGGGCGGGTGGGATCGGCCGCCACAAGCCGCTGCTCCAGCAGCGCAAGCGCCGCGCCGCCCAGCCTGTCGGCGGGCAACTGGATGGTACTGAGCGGCGGCGCACTGAAGGCCGCCGGCATGATATCGTCAAACCCCAATACCGAAACATCGTCCGGCACCCGGATTCCGGCCTCCGTCAGGGCCTTCAGGCAACCGAGCGCCAGATTATCCGCGGCGCAGAAAATCGCCGTGGCGTTTCTGAGCGGTTTTTCCTCGGCCAGCAGGCGGCGGGTGGCGGCCTCACCCCATTCCGGCTCATAGCTCTCCACCTCGATGACCATATCGGCGGGAATAGAGAGACCCGCCGCGAGATACGCGTCGCTATAACCGTCATATCGGCGGCGGATCGTCGTGCGCCCTTTCCAGGTGATGTGCAGAATATTGCGATGCCCGAGCGACAGCAGATGTTCGATACCGAGCCGCGCGCCAAAACGGTTCTCGGCGGTCACCGTATCGACGATCATGGCCGGGTCCTCGCCATTGATCAGCACCACCGGCCGCGCAAGCGCAGACAGCGCCTCGACCAGTTGCGGCCTGTCATCGTTCAGGATCACGATACCGTCGACATTGTCGGCATCCGCCGCCGCCGCCACCGCAACCGGGTCGAGCCGGCTCGTTGTGCTGACATAAGGAACGATGCGAATGCCGCGCCGCTCGCATTCGCGCCGGAAGCCGTTCAGCATGGTCCAGCTGACCATGTTGAGATCGCTCTGGGGCGCTGCATCATTGGTCATGGCCAGAAGCACGACACGCAAAGTGGCGATCGTCGCCTTCTGTCGCCGGTTTTCGAGATAACCGAGTGCGCGTGCCGCCTCCAGCACCCGCTCGCGAACCTGCGTGGTCAAGGGTGCTGTGCCGTTGATGGCGTGCGAAGCCGTGCTCAGCGAAACATTCGCCTCCCGCGCCACGTCCTTAAGCGTCGTTTTCCTGTCTATTTTCATAAAGGGGAAATTCAACCACTCTACTTCGGACGGTGCGGGCAGAAAGCCTGCCTCACGCAGTCGATCTGAAGAATACCCGTGCCTGTTTGCTGCTCTCTCGTCGCTCGAAGACTACAGCATCATCCGTAAATGCGGAATTGATTTCTCTGGTTTTTAATCGCCCGCAAGAAACGCCGCCCGCAGCGAACCGCGGGCGGCAAGGCGGTCAGAGCGCCTGGGAGATATGGTCGATACTGCTCTTTACGGCAGCGGCTGGATCCTTCAGCTCGTGCACTTCCGTCGCGAAGGGTTCGTAGCTGTAAGGTCCCTTGTAACCGGCCGCCTCGAGCGTCCTGATCTGGGTGATATTTTCCAGCCGGTCGTCGCCATCCACCAGAACGCGGTGGGCATCGAGCATGTCAGCGACGGAGACGGCAGGATCGATCACGCCGGAAATATGCACGAGGCCGGTGCGGTCGGGGAAGAACTCCGTCTCGCCTGCGAGATGGTGGTGGAAGGTGTCGTGCACCAGCCTGTAGACATCGCCGCCACCGGCCGCATCGATGGCCCTGATCGCTTCGGCCTTGGTGCGCAGCGAAGAGACCGGGAAACCGAGCGGCTCAACGAAACCGATCAGGCCGCGTTCCTTAAGGATCGGCTTCATGGCCTTCAGCGCCGTGACGAGATCGTCAAAAGACACCGGCGTACCGTCGTTGAGCGGGCACATGACTAGCGCTTTGGCACCGCTTGCCGCCGCATAATCGGCCATGGCGACGGCCCGCGCAGGCAGATCGCCCGACCAGACGTTGAAGGGATAAAGCGCATTGATCGAGATAATCGTCACACCGGCCTTTTCGGCCGCCGCCTTTACCTCGGCCGGATCCACCGTGCCGACGATATCAGGCAGGTCGTTGCGGATTTCGACTTCTGTCAGGCCGAGTTCGCGGGCCGTCGCAAAGAACGCCTCGAGGGAAAGCTTCGGCGCGGTAATGTGGTTGATGGCAAAACGCATGAAAGACCTCACTGATAAAGGGCGGGACGGGCAGGAAGCTTGATTTCAACTGCTGCCCCGTCCGTTTCCTGCGCGGCCACGCAGGCGTCGGAGGTGACGGCGGCCACGTAGCCGTCCCATGCGTTGGGTCCCGATGCCGTGCCCTTCGCCGCCGCATGGATGAAGTCCTGCAATTCCACATCGTAGCTGGCGATGAAGCGGTCTTTCCAGTCGGTCAGGATATCGTTCTGCAGCTTGGCGCCAAGGCGGGTCTGCACCGACATCGGCTCCGGCAGGCTGGCAATGCCGTCCTCGCCCACCACCTGGCACTGGATATCGTAGCCATAATGGCAATTGACGAAGATTTCGACGTCGATGATCGTGCCCTTCGCCGTTTCCAGAATGACGATCTGCGGGTCCTTCAGCCGCGCATGGCTTCTGGCCGCCGAACGGGGAAAGAGAACCCGCGCCGAAACATAGTCATCGTCGAGCAGCCAGCGCAGCACGTCGATCTCATGGATCATCGTGTCATGGATCGCCATGGGCGTGACATATTGCTCCGGAACCGCCGGGTTGCGGTGGGCGGCGTGCACCATGATCGGCGCACCGATCCTGCTATCGACGGCCTGTTTCAGCGCCACGTAGCCGGCGTCATATCGGCGCATGAAGCCCACCTGAACCAGCCGCCTGCCATGCGCCACCTCGGCGTCGACGATGCGTCTTGCGCCTTCCGCCGTTGTTGCGAGCGGCTTTTCGCAAAAGCACGGCTTGCCGGCGGCGATTGCCGCCAGCACATATTGCTCATGGGTTGCGCCCCATGAGGTGACGAGCACGGCATCCACATCCGGCGATGCGATCAGCTCTTCACCGGTGGCGAAAACGACGGCATCCGGGGCGATGTCGTTTTTGACCGCCTCGGCCGAGGCGCGGTTGACGTCGCTCAGCGCAACGATCTTCGCGCCGCCCAGAACCTTGTTGATACGGCGAGCGTGATCACGCCCGATTGCGCCGGTGCCGACGACACCAATTCTGACAGTCATTTGAAAAACCTCATTTCCAGTATTTGGCGACGTATCGCCGGGTTTCGCTGAGCATGAACCGCGCGCTTTCATCGACACGATCTTCCCAGGCAAACACGCAGTTCGAGAGCACGCCGTCGAATTTCATGTCGGCGAGCGTCGCAAAGAAGGTTTCCCAGTCGATCTCGCCCTGGCCGAAATCGGTGTGCTGGTGCACCCTGACCTTGGAACCGGGGGGATTAACGATGTAGCGCAGCTGCGACGACTTGTTGTGGTCATAGGTATCGGCAAGGCGCACATGCACCAGATGGCCCTCGGTGGCACGCAGGTTAGCCACCATGTCCGGCCCGTAAAAGAACGTGTGCGGCGCGATGAAGGAGGCCTTTACCGCCTTGGAATTGATGGTCTTGATGATGTCGATGGCCGGCGCGATCTCCTCGATCCAGTCTTCTGGATGGGCCTCCAGCGACAGCACCAGACCTTCCCGTTCGAGGATCGGCACCAGAATATCCATTGCGCGGAAGAACTGCGCTTCGCAGGTTTCCGGGCGATGCAGGCCGGAACGGTCGTTAAGGCTGCGATCCGGCGAGCCGCCACGGCCGAATTCCGAAACGAACATCGGGCATTCCATTTCGACCGCAATCTCGATGGCACGTTTCCAGTTGTCGATCGCCACCTCCCATTCGTCCGGATAGGGGCTTGCCCAGCGATACATGGGCTGCAGCGTCGCAAGGCCGACACCATGGTCCTTCAGCGCCTTTTTAAATTCGGCGACCCGTTCGGGATAGACCTTCGGCCGGGTCCACCAGGAGAGGCAATCCGGACGGGGTGAAAGTTCGACGTAATCATAACCGAGTTCGGCAACCTTGCGGCAGGTCTCGGCCAGCGAAAGGTGTCGGAACATGTGGGGATCGAGCGTATGTTTCATGGCTGTTTCCAGTGGAGTGATAGATGGACCGGGTCGAAGCCCCCGCTTATTTGGCGTAGGCGGACATGTTTTCCGGGGTCACGAGTTCAAAGGGCACCCAAAGCGTCTTCTCGGTGCCTTGCCCGGCAGCGGCCTTCACCGCCGTCTGAACCGAGACCTCGCCCTGCTTGGTCGCATTCTGGTAGACGGTAATGTCGAGATCGCCGGCCTGCATGGCGGCAAGGCCGTCCGGCGTGGCGTCGATGCCGGCAATGACGACATCCTTCATGGAAACGCCCGCCGCCTTCAGCGCCTGCGCGGCGCCGATCGCCATTTCATCATTATTGGCGATGACGGCATCGAACTGGATGCCCGCCGTCAGCCAGGAGGAAACGAGATCCTGCGCCTGCGTGCGGCTCCAATTCGCCGTCTGCTTTTCGAGGATTTCGATCTTGCAGTCCGGCCGGGCAAACACCGTTTCCACATCCTTGGTGCGCACCAGCGCCGCATGGTTTTCCAAAGGTCCCATCAGGATCACGGCCTTGCCCTTGCCGCCCATCAGCTTGCAGGCGGCTTCCGCCTCCATCGTGCCGGAATCGAGTTCGTTGGAGCCGACGAAGGCCGTGCCATCAGGCAGGCCGGTTTCCAGTTCTGCCGGCGGGTGATTGACATAGACGAGCGGGATTTTTGCGGCGGATGCAGCCTTGGTGATCGCCGAGGTGGCATCGCCATCCACGGCATTGACGATGATCGCATCGACACCGTTGGCGATGAAATTCTGCACCTGATTGAGCTGTTTCGAAGGATCGAGCTGGGCGTCCTCCACCAGAAGCTCGATGTTCTTGTCACGCCCGGCCTCAGCCCTGATACCGTTCAGCAAAATCGTCAGGAACGGATTGTCGAACGATGTCATGGAGACCGCAACACGGGTCTCGGCAAGGGCAGGCGTTGCGAAAATGCAGAGCGCAGTCGCCATCAACAGGTTTTTCAAAGTCTTTCCTCCCGCGGAAAACCTCCGCTGGTTCAATCGCACTGATATCGCTGAAGCCGGAATATCCTCCCCCCGCCTTCAGCGTCTTCGGTCTGTTACATCTTGTCGGGCCCGAACGGGTCTCAGTTCTTGGCCTGATAGTCCTTGAGGTTTGCGGGTGTGACCAGTTCGAAGGGTACGAAAACCTTCTTGTCCACCGCATCCCCCTTTGCCAGTTTCAGCGCCGTATCAACCGCGCCCTTGCCTTGCCCTGCGGCATTCTGGAAAACGCTCACATCCAGCTCACCCGCCGCCATGGCGGCCAGCGCGTCCTGCGTGGCGTCGATGCCGGCGATGATGACGTCATCCATCGACCGGCCTGCCGCCTTCAGCGACTGGATGGCGCCGATGGCCATTTCGTCATTGTTGGAAATCACCGCATCGAACTGGACCCCGGCCGAAAGCCAGTTGGTCATCAGGTCCGAGCCTTGCGTGCGCGACCAGTTGGCGGATTGCTCCTCGACAAGCTTGATGAAGCTGCAATCGGGCGTCGCCACCACATCCTTGATATCCTGCGTGCGCATGCGAGCCGCCTGGTTGGAAAGCTCGCCCATCATCACCACCGCCTTCGCTTCCGCCTTGCCGGCGGCCTTCAGCAGGCGGCAGACTTCCTGCGTCTGCAGGGTGCCGGACTGCTTTTCATCGGAGGCAACGAAGGCCTGTTTTTCCGGCAGGCTGTCGAGGTTGACCGGCTGGCGATTGACATAAACGAGCGGAATGCCGGCGGCAGCGGCAGCCTGCGAAAGCGCCACGGTCGCATCCGTATCCACCGGGTTGACGATGATGGCGTCGACGCCGGCGGCAACGAAGTTCTGCACCTGGCTCAACTGCTTGCCGACATCGTTCTGCGCATCCTCGATCTGCAGCGAAACGCCGCTCATGCCCTTGGAATAATCGATCATGCCGTTGCGCAGCACGGTCAGGAAATTATCGTCGAACAGGGCCATCGAAACGCCGATGGTTTCCGCCGAGGCGGTCGTCGCCAGCATGGTGGCGAGCGCTGCAATCGCGAAATGTCTTTTCATGTCGTTCTCCTCCAAAACCCTTGAAAAGAACCGGCTGCACGGTCCAGCGCCCATCGCGCCGCCACCGTTTGCCGGCAAAAAAGTACCCGTCGCCGCGAAGACAAGTCCGCAGCCTGAAGCAATCCGAAACATCGTTATTATCGTGGATCAGCCTCCTGCCCGCTCCACACGCAGGCAAGATTTCCCAGTCCCAGCCCGGCGTCAACGGGTCAGCGGCAACCGAAACCATCAAGGCTGATAGAAAGAGACTCCGAATTTATGATAGAATCTATCAAACCATCAAAGACTTTCAGGAACCCACAGATGGGCGGGTACAAACCGCTGTCCCGGCGTTTCCGCCATGCCATGTTCGATGCTGTGAACCATGGTGGCGATGAGGTCCGTGCATAATTCACGGAGCGGCGTCTGGAATATGCCGCTGATACGCTTTTCCAGCAGCGCCTGACGGGATTCGGGCGTCAGTTCATTCACAAGACAGACGATGGCCTCCTGCCGGTTTTCCTGCTGCAGGGCCTCGATGACGCCTTCCATGCCGCCGCCGATGCAATAGATGCCGACAAGATCCTTGTGCTTGGCGATGGTGTCCATCACCAGCTCATAGGTCAGCCGCCGGGTTTCCAGCGTGATCAGCGCATCCATCACCTCGAATTCCGGCGCATATTCCCGCATATAGCTGCGAAAGCCGGTTTCACGCAGCGAATGACCGTGAAAACGGTGCCCGCCGAGCAGCAGAAGCACCTTGCCCCTGCTGCGCGCCAGCCGCGAGATCATCCAGGCCGCCGTGCGCCCGACTTTCATGTTGTTGGCGCCGAGATAAGCTTCCCGCACCCCCTGCGCGAAATCCGAAAGCAGCGAAAATGTCGGAATGCCCTTCGCCTTCAGGGCCTCGACGGCGGCGGTGACATCGTGATGGTCCGGCCCCGTGGCCGCCACGGCCTGCACGCGGCCCTTCATGCCCGCCAGAAGGGCCGCAAGCTCGCTCGGCTCGCCCGACTGGGCAAATTCGATGCGCAGATTGAGATGGCGATCCCGGACGTTGCGCGCCGCAAGCTCCAGCTCGTCGGCGAAGGTCTGGTAGAAGGCGTGCCGTTCCTTGCGCAGGATGATGCCGAGACTATAGGAGGGCAGATCGGCCAGCATGCGCTGGCGAATGATGTTGGTGGCATGGAAACCGATCTTCTCCGCCGCCTCGAACACCCGCCGGGAGGTTTCCTCCCGCACCGGCAGGCGACCGTTCAGCACCCGGTCGACGGTGGCGACGCTGACACCGGCGGCTGTCGCAACATCTGTGATGGTCGGACGTTTCATGCGGGCACCCCGTAGACGGAAAGATTCCTGTCATATCTCGCAAAACATGTCACGGATTATGATGGAATCCAACATGCGTGAAGGGATAAGGGCATGGAGTGCTTCATCAGAGAGTAATCAGGCCAGAGCTACACCGCAGGGCCGACTTGCCTGGTCCAGTAGGCTCCTTCCCTCATCTCTGTGCTTGTCACAGAGATCCAGCCAGCCCAAGTCCTTGGGCTGAGAAGAGTCCTTTCGCCGCGCAGACGCGCGTCGGCTGGATTCCTGTGACAAGCACAGGAATGAGGAGGCCGGGATATGTCAGAGCGAGAAAATCACCCGCCCGCCGAGTAGCCCGAATGGCCACTGTCACACGTAAGGAAACTGCGGCAGCGGCATTCGCACCGTTTTGGCGATGCCGAATGCCGCCAGACAATCAGACCCTTTCCAGCGCCACGGCGATACCCTGCCCGACGCCGATGCACATGGTGGCGAGGGCAAGACGCTTGCCGGTCAGCGAAAGTTCGAGCGCCGCCGTGCCGGCAATGCGCGCGCCGGACATGCCGAGCGGATGGCCGAGCGCGATGGCGCCGCCATTGGCATTCACCCGCGCATCGTCATCCGCAATGCCGAGCTGCCTCAGCGTCGCAAGGCCCTGGCTGGCGAAAGCCTCATTCAGCTCGATTACGTCGAGCTGCTCCTGCTTCAGCCCGAGCCGGGCCAGCAGCTTCGCGGATGCTGGGGCCGGACCGATGCCCATGACGCGCGGCGGCACACCGGCGGCGGCACCGCCGAGAATGCGGGCAATCGGCGTCAGCCCGTATTTTTTCGCAGCTTCCGCCGATGCGACGATGAGTGCGGCCGCGCCGTCATTGACGCCGGACGCATTGCCCGCCGTCACCGTCGCGCCCTCGCGCCTGTTGACCGGCTTCAGCTTCGCCAGCGCTTCAAGGCTCGTGGCGCGCGGGTGTTCATCCTTCGATACCACCAGCGGATCGCCCTTGCGCTGCGGGATGGTCACGGACACGATCTCCCTGTCGAGACGGCCATTGGCCTGCGCATCCGCCGCCTTCTGCTGACTGCGTACGGCGAAGGCATCCTGATCCTCGCGCGAGACCTGATAATCGACCGCGACATTGTCACCGGTTTCCGGCATGGAATCGACGCCATATTGCGCCTTCATCAGCGGGTTGACGAAACGCCAGCCGATGGTGGTGTCATAGATTTCGGCATTGCGGGAAAAGGCGCTTTCCGCCTTTGGCATAACGAAGGGCGCGCGGCTCATGCTTTCGACGCCGCCAGCGATCATCAGTTCAGCCTCGCCCGACTTGACGGCGCGGGCGGCTGCAATGACCGCATCCATGCCGGAGCCGCACAGCCGGTTGATCGTCGTTCCCGTCACGGAAACCGGCAGGCCGGCAAGCAGCAGCGACATGCGCGCCACGTTACGGTTATCCTCACCCGCCTGATTGGCGCAGCCAAAGATCACATCCTCGACGGCTTCCCAGTCGATGGAAGGATTGCGTTCCATCAGCACCTTCAGCGGCACCGCGCCGAGGTCATCCGCCCTCACGGAAGAAAGCGCACCGCCGAAACGGCCAATGGGCGTGCGGATATAATCGCAGATATAGGCTTCGGTCATCGGTGTTTCCTCAAAGTTCCGGTGCAACGAGATCGGCAACCACGCCATCCACATGAAGCGGCGCGCCGGTCATGGCCTGCAATTCCTCAAACGTCATCGCGGCCAGCTTTTCACGCAGCACGAAGCGGCCATCGACCACGTCAATCACCGCGTGGCTGGTATAGATGCGGGTGATGCAGCCGACGCCGGTCAGCGGGAAGGCGCATTTCTCAACCAGCTTCGGTTCGCCGTTCTTGGTCACATGTTCGGTGATGACGAAGACCTGCTTGGCGCCATGCACCAGATCCATGGCGCCGCCGACGGCCGGCACGCCCTTGGAGCCGACACGCCAATTGGCGAGATCGCCATTCTGCGCCACCTGATAGGCTCCGAGGATCGCCACATCCAGATGCCCGCCGCGCACCATGGCGAAGCTGTCGGCATGGTGGAAGAAGGCCGCACCCGGCTTCAGCGTCACAGCCTTCTTGCCGGCATTGATGAGGTTCCAATCCTCTTCGCCTTCCGGCGGCGCTTCGCCGAAATTCAGGATGCCGTTTTCGGTATGGAAGATCGCCTGACGGCCGGGCGGCTGGTAGCGCGCCACCATTTCCGGAAAGCCGATGCCGAGATTGACATAAGCGCCATCCTCGATGTCCTGCGCCGCGCGCCATGCGATCTGGGCGTTGGAAAGCTTGATGTCTTCGCGGGTGTCGATGGTCTGGGTCATGCGTAGGCTACTCCCGCACGAATGAGGACTTCTTCCTGTTGCGGATCGGGAATCTCCACGACACCGTTCACGAAAATGCCCGGCGTCACGACATGCTCCGGGTCGATCTCGCCGGCAGCGACGATCTTCGAGACCTGCGCGATGGTGGTTTTCGCGGCCATGCACATCAGCGGGTTAAAATTGCGCCCGGCCTTGTTGTAGGTGAGGTTGCCATAGGTATCGCCAAGCTCGGCTTTCACGATGGCGAAATCCGCCTTCAGCCAGCGTTCCTGCACGTAAGAGCGGCCCTCGAATTCCGCGATCACCTTGCCTTCAGCCAGTTCCGTGCCGAAGCCGGTGGGGGTGTAGAAGGCCGGAATGCCGGCACCGCCGGCGCGGATGCGCTCGGCAAGCGTGCCCTGCGGCACCAGTTCCAGCTCGATTTCGCCGGCCAGATACCGGTCGGTGAAAGCGCGCGGATCGGAAGAGCGCGGGAAGGAGCAGATCATCTTTTTGACCATGCCGGCGTCGATCATCGCGGCGATGCCGATGCGGCCGTTGCCGGCATTGTTGTTGATGACCGTCAGGTTCTTCGGGCCCCTGTCGATCAGCGCATGGATCAGTTCGATGGGCGCGCCGGAGCCGCCGAAACCGCCGATCATGATCGTCGCACCGTCACCGATGCCGGAAAGCGCCTCTTCCGCGCTCTTGATTGTCTTGTCCATTAAAACCTCCATCCAGCCGGACGGATGGAACCCGCAAGGCTGCCTGAGCGTGAGGTAAATCCGAAAGCACCTCGACGGCAAGGGTTTTGTGCGCTATATGATTTTTGTTCGTATATCGCACAAATGGAGCCGCGACATGGCTGTCAGCGAAAGAGACATGATGGGCGGTCTCGCCAAGGGATTGCGGGTGATCGAGGCCTTCAGCGCCGAACGGCCGCGCCTGTCGATTTCCGATGCCGCCGAGATTGCCGGGCTGGACCGCGCCACGACGCGGCGCTGCCTGCTGACGCTTTCGGAACTCGGTTATGCCGCTTATGACGGCAAGTTCTTTACCGTGACGCCGAAGGTGCTGCGCCTCGGCACCGGCTGTCTTGCCACCATGCCGCTGCCGCGCATCGTGCAGCCGCTGCTCGACCGCCTTTCCGAAGAGATCGGACAGAGCACCTCCGTTTCCATTCTGGATGAGACCGAGATCGTTTATGTGGCCCGCGCCGCGCAGCAGCGGGTGATGTCGATTGCGCTGATGCCGGGTTCGCGCCTGCCCGCCTATTGCACCTCCATGGGCCGGGTTCTTCTTTCGGCGCAGACTGCCGAGCGGCAGCGCGACATTCTCGAAGCCTCGAGGCTGGTCGGCCGTACGGAAAAGACCATTACCAGCATGGACGCTCTGCTCGCCGAAATCGAGGCCACCGGCCATCGCGGTTATGCGCTGATCGATCAGGAGGTGGAGATCGGCCTTCGCTCCATTGCAGTGCCGCTGAAAACCGTGCGCGGGCAGACGGTGGCCGCCCTCAATGTCGGGCTTGCCGCCTCGGTCGCCTCGATGGAAGACCTCGTGGAGCGATACCTGCCCGCGCTTCTTGCCGTTCAGCGGGAACTGGCAAGAATGCTGGTCTGAAGCGGCACCTGCCGCGCCCCGGAATCCCCCATTTTCCGCTGCTCCGCCAGCCGCCAGGCGCGCGGGGTCATGCCGGTCTCGTGCTTGAAGAACCGGTTGAAATAGGCCGGATCGGCAAAACCCAGCCCCTCCGCAATCATCTGCACGCTGGAAACGGTAAAGATCAGCTCCTGCTGGGCGATCTCGATCTGACGTTTGGCGATCAGCCGCTGCAGGCTGAGGCCGGAAACGGAGCGGACCAGACGGTTGAGATGCGTCTCGGAAAGACCGAGCTTCTTCGCATAAAACTCCGCCTTTTGCGGCTCGCGAATATGGCGTGCAATCAGTGACAGCAAAAGTTCGAAACGCTGCTCCGCTAAACCTTCGCCGGTGCCTTCCATGAGCGGCCGCGCCGCCCGCGCCAGAAGCGCCGTCACGATGGCCAGTTGACCTTCGATGATGGCATCCCGGCCCGTCTCGCGTGTTTCATATTCGGCGGAAATCTGTTCGAACCCGCTGCGCAGACGTTCGCCATCGGTAAAATCCCGCAACGGCAACAGGACAGGCCGCTGGAAATTCCGCAGCAGCAGCGCTTGCACCGAGGCCGGCAGGGCGCCCGGCAGCACGGTAACGATCACCCCGCCAATATCGCGCGAAAACCGAAATCCGTGCTCAAACCCCGGCGGCACGACAATGGCGACCGGCGGGCGGATCGCCTCGATGCGGCCATCCAGCAGCGCATCGCCCTCGCCGCCCCAAATGTACAAGATTTGCTGAAACGCAGCGTGACGGTGCAGGCCGATTTCAAAGCGGTGCAGGCTGCTTCTCGAAAAAAGCGTCTCGCAATGAAACCGGAAATCAGTGCCTTGCACCGCTTCTTCGCCATACAAACCCTCACTCGCAGCAAGCCGCATGTTCCTTCGCTCCTCCGCACAATGGTCGGATTGTGCAATTTACCGATCAGAAAGTCCATTGAGCTTGCCGCGTCGCTTGGTCAATTTCTTGATAGGAGACAAGTTCGGGAGGAAACAATGCGCACCCAGGTCGTCATCATCGGCTCCGGCCCTTCAGGGCTTCTGCTTGGCCAGCTTCTGGCCAGAGAAGGCGTCGAGACTGTCATTCTCGACCGGGTCAGCAAGGATTACATTCTCGGCCGTGTCCGCGCCGGCGTGCTGGAAGAAGGCACGGTGCAGCTCATGGAAAAGGTCGGCGCGGATAAACGCCTGCACCGGGAAGGCCTGCCGCATGACGGATTTTCGCTGACCTTCGACGGTCGCGACCACCGTATCGATCTCTTCGACCTGACCGGCGGCAGCCATGTGATGGTTTACGGCCAGACCGAAGTGACCCATGACCTGATGGATGTCCGCGAAGCGGCAAACCTTGTGACCATCTACGACGCCAGCAATGTCGAACCGCATGATTTCGATGGCGCCAGCCCCTATGTCACCTATCAGAAAGACGGCGTAACCCACCGGATCGATTGCGATTTCATCGCCGGCTGCGACGGCTTCCACGGGGTGAGCCGCAAATCGGTGCCTGAGGGCGCCATCAAGGAATTCGAGAAGGTCTATCCTTTCGGCTGGCTCGGCATTCTGGCCGAAGTGCCGCCCGTCAACCATGAACTCATCTATGCCAACCACCCGCGCGGTTTTGCGCTCTGTTCCATGCGCTCGCACACCCGCAGCCGTTATTACATTCAGTGTTCGCTGGAGGACCGGCCGGAGGACTGGAGCGACGAGCGTTTCTGGGACGAAATCCGCTGCCGCCTGCCGGAAAACCATGCGGATGCCATGGTCACCGGCCCGTCCTTCGAAAAATCCATCGCGCCGCTTCGGTCCTTCGTCTGTGAACCGATGCGGTTCGGAAGGCTGTTTCTGGCCGGAGACGCCGCCCACATCGTGCCGCCGACGGGCGCGAAGGGTCTCAACCTCGCCGCCAGCGATGTGCATTATCTGAGCGAGGCGCTGATCGAATTTTATCGCGACCGTTCCGAGGCCGGCATCGACGGCTATTCGCAGAAGGCGCTTTCCCGGGTCTGGAAGGCCGTGCGTTTCTCCTGGTGGATGACGACGATGATGCATCGCTTCCCTGACACAGGAGATTTCGGCCAGCGCATTCAGGAAGCGGAACTGGACTACCTCGTGCAATCGCGCGCCGCTTCCACCGCGCTTGCAGAGAATTATGTGGGGCTTCCTTATTAGGGGCTGCCCCAGACACGCGGCTTTTATCTCTACCGTTTTCACACCCGTCACCCCGGACCTGATCCGGGGTCCAGCGCGATCAAGTCATTGATCGAAAAAGACTCTTTTCACGGCGCAGACGCGCGGTGGCTGGATTCCGGCTCAAGGCCGGAATGACGGAGGAGAGGTTCTCAGACTTTTCCGACTCTCGCCCTCATCTCAATAACCGGCCTCCGGCCTCCCATCCAGCAACTCGCCCGCCGCCTCGCGAATAGCCTGCATCAGCAGCGACAGCGGCAGCGAGGGCTGCGTATCGGCCCTCACCGTCAGCCCCACCGGGCCGCTGGTATCGCCGGTCTCGACGGGCAGGATAGCCAGAACACCATCCGCCACATCCGCCGCCACCACACCTTCCGAGATGATCCAGATCGCATCGCTGGTGCGCAGGAAGGCGCGACCGAAGGCGTCGGACACGGTTTCGATGCGGATCGGCAGGGCCGGAACGCCGTTGGCGATCAAAAATTGCTCGACGACGGGGCCGATGACCGATTGGCGTGTCGGCATCAGCACTGGATATTCATGCAGGTGATCGAACACCGAAAGGCCGGGTGACAACAGCGGGTGGCCGGCGCGCACCACGAAGCGGACCTTTTCCGAATAGAGATGCTCGAAGGAAAAACCCGCCATTTTCTGCGGCGCGGCCAGACGGCCGACGACAAGATCAAGATCGCCGACGCGCAATTGCTCCAGCAGAACGGCGTTTTCGCCTGTGACGATCTTCACCGGGCTGCCGGTTTTCTCGGCCAGAAAACCGGCCATCGCCTTCGGCATGATGCGAACAGACACCGTGGGCAGAGCGCCGACCCGCACCGGCGGACCGGCGCGCGCCGCCTCCTGCGATACCGAATCGACCGCCTGCCTGAGCGCCGTCATCGTCGCGCCGGCATGGCGCAGGAACACCTCGCCATAACGGCTGATGCGGATGCCGCGCCCCTCCCGGTCGAACAGCGAGACGCCGAGAATATCTTCCAGCTCACGGATCGTCTTCGTCACCGCCGGCTGGCTGACATGCAGGATTTCCGCAGCGCGGATGACGCTTTTCTGCCGCGCCACCTCCACGAAAGTCTGCAGGTGGCGGAACTTGATACGCTGATCGACCATCGCTCATATAATCCACAGGTTATGATTTTCATCGATAATGTCATTTTACTTAACCGGAACCCGCTTGCAATATCCCCGGCAGGAGGAGCACATCATGCATTTTCTGCGCTGTGGCGAGACCGTGATCCATTACCGCATCAAGGGATTGGACACAGGCAAGCCGGTCATCGCCTTCATCAATTCGCTCGGCACCGATTTCCGCATCTGGGATGCGGTGATCGAAGCGCTCGGCGATGATTATGCCTATGTGCTGCACGACAAGCGCGGCCACGGGCTCTCGGATGTCGGGCACGCTCCCTATTCCATCGACGATCATGCCGGCGATCTGATCGCACTCCTCGATCATCTTGGCGTGAAGAGCGCGATCATCTGGGGCCTGTCGGTGGGCGGCCTGATTGCGCAGGGGCTTTATGCCCGCCGTCCTGATCTGGTGCGCGCACTCGTGCTCAGCAACACCGCCCACAGGATCGGCACGGCCGAGATGTGGAACGCCCGCATCGACAAGATCGCCGCAGACGGCCTCGTCTCGCTGGTCGATCCCGTCATGGAGCGCTGGTTCACACCCGCCTTTCGCAAGCCCGACAATGCCGCCTATGCCGGCGCGCGCAACATGCTTTCGCAACAGCCGGAAGCCGGTTACAGCGGCACCTGCGCCGCCATCCGCGATGCGGATTTTACCGAAGAGGCCGGGCACATCGCCGTGGCGACGCTTTGTGTCGCGGGCGATCAGGACGGCTCAACACCGCCGGAACTGGTGCAATCGCTGGCCGGTCTCATTCCCGCAAGCCGCTTTGTCACCATTGCCGGCTGTGGCCATATTCCCTGCCTTGAACAGCCGCTCACCTACGCGCAGGCAGCCTCCATTTTTCTCAAGACCTTGCCGGAGCACTGACCGATGGCGGACCATATCGACAAGAACGAACGTTTCGAACAGGGCATGAAAACCCGCCGCTCCGTGCTCGGCGACGCCCATGTGGACCGGGCGCAAACCATGACGTCCGGTTTCGACCAGCCTTTCCAGCAGCTCATCACCGAAGCCGCCTGGGGAACGGTGTGGTCCGGCAACCACTGGACGAAGCGCGAGCGCTCGATGGTGACCATCGCCCTGCTCGCCGCACTCGGGCAGGACGAAGAGCTGGCCATGCATGTGCGCGCCACCGCCAATACCGGCGCCACCGAGGCAGATATTCGCGAGGCCCTGCTGCATGTGGCGATCTATGCGGGCGTGCCCGCCGCCAACCACGCTTTCAAAATCGCCAAGCTTGCCCTGGCCAGCATGAAAGCCGATAGTTCCAGCGAGGAGGAGACGAAATGAGCAACCAGCCGCCGGAAACCGGACCGTTCTTCGCACGCAACCGCGACATTCATCCGCTCGCCTATGCGCCCGGATACAAAACCTCGATCCTGCGTTCGCCGCAGCGCGCACTGATTTCGCTGGAAGGCACCAGGAGCGAGATCACCGGCCCGGTCTTCGGCCATGGCATGCTGAACCCGCTGGATAATGACCTCATCCTCAACTATGCCCGCCCCGGCGAAATGCCGGTCGGGCCGCGCATTCTGGTGCACGGCCGGGTGCTGGACGAGCGTGGCCGCGGCGTGGATGGCGCGCTGGTGGAATTCTGGCAGGCCAATGCCGGCGGACGCTACCGCCACAAGAAGGAAAGCTACCTCGCCGCCATCGATCCGAATTTCGGCGGCGTCGGCCGTACCATCACGGATGAGAACGGCTATTATTGGTTCAAGACCATCCAGCCCGGCGCATATCCCTGGCCCAACGGCGTCAATGACTGGCGGCCGGCCCATATTCACTTCTCGGTCTTCGGCCACGGGTTCGCCCAGCGGCTCATCACCCAGATGTATTTCGAAGGCGACCCGCTCATCTGGAAATGTCCGATCGTCAAGACCATTCCGGATGAGGATGCGATCAGAAGGCTGATCGCGCCGCTGGACATGAATGCGACGCTGCCGATGGACATGCTGGCCTACAAGTTCGATATCGTGCTGCGCGGCCGCCGCTCGACCCTTTTCGAAAACCGCATGGAGGGCAACTGACCATGGTTCAGCCACTCAGCTATCTCAAGGAAACCGCCTCGCAGACGGCGGGGCCCTACGTGCATATCGGCTGCACGCCGAATTTCGTCGGCATCGAGGGCGTGTTCGAGAAGGATCTCGGCTCCGGTCCGCTTTATAACGACAAGGCCCGCGGCGAACGCATCAGCGTGCGCGGCACGGTCTATGACGGGGCCGGAATGGCGCTGAAGGACGCGCTGATCGAAATCTGGCAGGCCGATACCGACGGTTATTACAACAGCCCCAGCGAAACCCGCGGCAAGGCAGATCCGAATTTCATCGGCTGGGGCCGCTCGCCCGGCGACATGGATACGGGCGAATTCGTCTTCGAAACCATAAAGCCGGGCAAGGTGCCGTTCCGCGACGGCCGGCCGATGGCGCCGCACATCACCTTCTGGATCGTCGCACGCGGCATCAATATCGGCCTGCAGACCCGCATGTATTTCCCGGAAGAACAGGAGGCCAATGCCGCCGATCCGGTTCTTGCCCGCATCGAGCAGAAAAGCCGCATCGCCACGCTTGTCGCCAAAAAAGAGGAAGGCAACGTCTATCGTTTCGATATCCGCCTTCAGGGCGAAGGCGAAACCGTGTTTTTCGATATCTGACGCATATCGCGCAAAAGAAAGCGAGACGGAAGATGAGCCTTTCCCCCTTCGAGCATCCGTTTTTGTCAGGCCTCTTCGGCGACAGCGAGATCGTCGAGCTGTTTTCGGCAAGAGCGGATATCGACGCCATGGTCCGTTTCGAGACGGGGCTGGTGCAGGCGGAAGCGCAGGCCGGCATCATCCCCGAGGATGCGGCGGAAACGATCGTTTCGCGGCTTTCAGACTTTGCCGCCGATATGACCGCGCTTCGCCATGGCGTCGCGAAGGACGGCGTCGTGGTTCCCGAACTCATCCGGCAGATGCGCGCGGCGGTCGCCGGCCAGGCGGCGGAAAGGGTGCATTTCGGCGCCACCAGCCAGGATGTCATTGATACCAGCCTGATGCTGCGGCTGAAGGCTGCGACGGAAATCATCTCCGCCCGGCTCGGCCGCCTAATCGATACGCTGGGAGACCTTGCCTCCCGCGACGGCCACAACCCGCTGACGGGCTATACCCGCATGCAGGCCGCCATCGGCATCACCGTCGCCGACCGGGCGGCGAGCTGGACTGCGCCGCTGGAACGCCACCTGCTGCGGCTCGAAAGTTTTACGCAGAGCGGCTTCGCCCTGCAATTCGGCGGGGCGGCCGGTACCCTGGAAAAGCTTGGTGACGATGCCGCAGCGGTGCGAGCCGATCTCGCAAAACGGCTCGGCCTTGCCGACAGGCCGCAATGGCAAAGCCAGCGCGACGGCATCGCCGAATTCGCCAATCTGCTCTCGCTGATCACCGGCGCGCTCGGCAAGTTCGGGCAGGATATTGCGCTGATGGCCGAACTCGGTGCGGAAATCCGCCTTTCCGGTGGCGGCGGCTCTTCGGCCATGCCGCACAAACAGAACCCGGTCAATGCCGAAACGCTGGTGACGCTCGCACGCTTCAATGCGGTGCAGATATCCGCCCTTCACCAGTCGCTCGTGCACGAACAGGAACGATCTGGCGCGGGCTGGATGCTGGAATGGCTGTCGCTGCCGCAAATGGTGACGGCAACGGGCGCCTCGCTGCTGATCGCCGGGCGATTGGCCGAGCAGATAGACAGGCTGGGCACAGGCGAAAACTAGCCGCAAGGCCGGTCGATTTCGTGTGCAAACTTGGTTTTCGGGCACTGCCGAACAGCAGCCGGAGACGATGCGACGACGCGCGGGAAGTGATTGCGCTTTTCCGCATTAGTCATTGATAAAAAAGACTTTATTCAGAAATCCAGAAAATGAAAAAACAGCATGAAAGCTGCTTTTTAACCGGACATGCCGCTTGACACAAAAATGAACTAACTGGTACAAACATTATAATTAACAGCCTGCCGCCAACAAGGGTTTTGAAGCCTGCGGCGACAGTGAACGACAAATGGAGGGCTTTGGCGCCGCAAGGTTTCCAAAGCAATGCGGACAAGGCGAAACGCCTGTCCGGACCCGAACGGGTTGGGAGGAAGAATGTCTTACAGTCTCGATTTTTCGGCGGTCATAGACCGCCTTCCCGAGCTGCTTTTAGCCTGTCTGGCGACGATCGGCCTTGCGATTGCCGGCATGTCGCTCGCCACCGTCATCGGCGTTCTGGGCGTCGTCGCCCGCCGCTCGCGGTTCAAGCTGCTGCGCGGCCTCGTCATCGGTTTTGTGGAAACAATCCGCAACACGCCGTTTCTGGTGCAGATATTCTTCATCTTCTTCGCCCTGCCGCAGATTGGCATCAAGCTCAACCCGACGGTAACGGCCATCATTGCATTGGCTCTGAACGGCGGCGCCTATGCGATTGAAATCATTCGCGGCGGGGTCGATTCCATTCCCAAGGGCCAGGTGGAGGCGGGACTTGCGCTCGGCCTTCACCGCGCGCAAATCTTCCGGCACATCATCCTGAAGCCGGCGCTGCGGGCGGTCTATCCCTCGCTCACCAGCCAGTTCATCATGCTGACGCTGACCACCTCGGTCTGCACCTCGATCGCCGCTTACGAGCTGACCTCGGTGGCGCAGAAGATCGAGGCGGATACCTTCCGGTCCTTCGAGGTCTATTTCTCGATCACGCTGCTTTATCTGGTCATTTCCTCGCTGATGATGGGCATTTTCTCGCTCATCTCCCGCGCATCCTTCAGCTATCCGGTCAAGTGAGGAAAAGACAATGGCATCCATCGGTCCCAACGAACTCTTCTTCCTGCTGCAAGGCCTGAAATGGACGCTTGCGCTGACCATCATCGGCTTTATCGGCGGCGGCGTCTTCGGCCTTTGCGTGGCGCTTGCCCGCGTCGCGGATAGCCCGGCGATCCAGCGCGCCAGCACCGGTTACATCGCCGTCTTTCAGGGCACGCCGCTCCTGATGCAGCTTTTCGTGGTCTATTACGGCGTGGCGCTTGCGGGCCTCAATGTCGATGCCTGGATTGCGGTCGCCATCGCTTTTACGCTGCATGCCAGCGCCTTCCTCGGCGAAATCTGGCGCGGCGGCATCCAGGCGGTGCCGAAGGGCCAGACGGAAGCCGCCAATGCGCTCGGCCTGCATTACATCTCGCGCATGAAGGACGTGGTTCTGCCGCAGGCCTTCAAGATTTCGCTGCCGGCCACCATCGGTTTCCTCGTGCAGCTCATCAAGGGCACCTCGCTTGCGGCCATTGTCGGCTTCGTCGAACTGTCGCGCGCCGGCCAGATCGTCTCCAACCAGACGTTCCGCCCGCTCACCGTCTTCGCCCTCGTCGGCGTCATTTATTTCCTGATCTGCTGGCCGCTTTCCCTGTGGGGCGCCAGCGTTGAAAAGCGGCTGCAGACCGCAACCCGCTAAGTCCATGAAGATCTCATCAGCTTTGTAAGGAGGAGCAAAAGATGAAAACCACCAGCATGAAATTCTCTCGCCGCGCCCTGCTCGCGCTCGCCGCGGCAACCGTTGCCCTGCCCTTCGTCGCACCGGTCGATGCTTTCGCCGGCACGGTGGAAGAGGCCAAGGCCAAGGGCAAGGTCGTCATCGGCATTCAGGGCGACAACTCGCCGTGGGGCTTCGTCAATTCCAGCGGCGTTCAGGATGGTCTCGATGCCGACATCGGTAAGGCTTTCGCCGACTATCTTGGCGTGAAGGTTGAGTTCGTGCCGCTCGCTGTCGCCAACCGTATTCCGGCACTGCTGACCGGCAAGGTCGATGTCCTTTTCGCAACCATGGGCATGACTGCAGAGCGCGCCAAGACCATCCAGTATTCCAAGCCCTATGCCGGTAACGTGCTCTCCGTCTATGGTCCCAAGGACAAGAAGATTGCTGGTTACGACGATCTGACCGGCGTTGCCGTCGGCGTTCCGAAGTCGAGCGCCATGGATACGGCTATCACCGCCGGCGCCGGCTCCAAGGCCAACATTCTGCGTTTTGACGACGACGCCGCCAACATCCAGGCGCTGATCTCAGGCCAGGTTGAAGTCGTCGGCGGCAACCAGTTCTACGGTGACCGCCTGAACAAGGCTGCTGATGGAAAATACGAATCGAAGTTCGACCTGACGACGCTTTACAATGGCGCCGGCACCCGCCCGGGTGAAAAGGACTGGAATGAAACCATCAACGCCTTCCTCGACAAGATCAAGTCGGATGGCCAGCTCGCCAAGATCTACGACAAGTGGATGAAGCGCGAAGTGCCTGCATTCCCGGAAAGCCTGCCTGATATCCCGTTCACCGTGAAGTGACCCTTCACCCGCGGTGCAAGATCGAAATATCGGGAAACCGATGGGAATCTTCAGACAAGAGACAGCATGCGCACTGCGCTTGGCGTCACGATTGGCAGCTTGCTGCCAATCCTGACGCCTGCGAGTGCAAGTGCCAGAACATTTGAAGACGACGTCTCCCTGCATCGTCAACTGAAACTCCTGCTTAGCATGAAGGAAAGTTCCATGCCGCAATCCACCGCTCAGGCTCCGCTGATCGCCCTTGAAGGGGTGGGAAAGTGGTATGGAGCCTTCCACGCGCTTAAAAACGTCAACATGACGGTTCGCAAAGGCGAAAAAATCGTTCTTTGCGGGCCGTCCGGTTCGGGCAAATCCACGCTCATCCGCTGTATCAACCATCTGGAGGAAATCCAGGAGGGCAAGATCACGGTCGAGGGAACGACGCTGTCGGATTCCAGCCGCGCCATCGATGCGGTTCGCCGCGAAGTGGGCATGGTGTTCCAGAGCTTCAATCTCTTCCCGCACAAGACCATCATGGAAAACTGTACGCTCGCGCCCATGCGGGTGAAAGGCCTGTCGAAAGCCGATGCGGAAGCGACGGCGCGCAAATATCTGGAGCGCGTGCGTATTCTCAACCAGGCAGACAAGTACCCGGCCCAGCTTTCCGGCGGCCAGCAGCAGCGTGCGGCCATCGCCCGGGCGCTGTGCATGGAGCCGAAGGCAATGCTGTTCGATGAGCCGACCTCGGCGCTCGACCCGGAAATGGTCAAGGAAGTGCTCGACACCATGATCGGCCTTGCCCGCGACGGCATGACGATGATCTGCGTGACCCATGAAATGGGCTTTGCACGGCAGGTGGCCGACCGGGTGATCTTCATGTCGGACGGCGAGATCATCGAGGAAGGCCCGCCGGAGGAATTCTTCCGCGATCCCAAGCACCAGCGCACGCGCACGTTCCTCGGCGAAATTCTCGCCCACCACTGAGGTTCGCGCGCTCTTAAGACAGGCGGGAATAATCCCGCCTCTCCCACACCGTCCGATGAGCGACACGTGATCATGACAGAAAAAACATCCTTCAAGGTCGGCCTGATAGGCGCCGACATCCAGCTATCGAAATCGCCTGCTCTGCATATGCGCGAGGGCGCGGCCCATGGTCTCGATTATTCCTATGAGCTTGTGGATGTCACCGCCCGCAAACTGCCGGAAACGGCGCTTCCGGAGCTTCTTTCCGAGCTCGAAGCACGCGGGTTTGCCGGCACCAACATTACCCATCCGTTCAAGCAGGCGGTCATCCCGCATCTGCATGAACTGTCGGACGACGCCCGGATGCTGGGCGCGGTCAATACGGTGGTTTTTCGCGATGGGCGACGGATCGGCCATAATACGGACTGGTACGGCTTTCACGAAAGCTTTGTCCGTGGCCTGCCGGATGCAAAACGCGATCGGGCACTGCTGGTCGGCGCGGGTGGCGCCGGGGTTGCCGTCGCACACGCGGCGTTGAAGCTCGACATTGCCCGCCTTGATATTTTTGATCGGGATTTGGCAAGGGCCGAACGCCTGGCGCAGGACCTCAACGGCCGTTTTGGCGAGGGTCGCGCCTTTGCGGTGAAGGACCCGGCCGCGTCCCTGCCCTATGCAGATGGCCTGATTCACGCCACGCCGATGGGCATGCCAGCGCATCCCGGAATGCCTGTTGCCGCCGATCTCATCGAACAGCGACATTGGGTGGCCGACATTGTCTACATGCCGCTTGTGACAGAGCTTTTGGCCACCGCGGCACAGAAGGGTTGCCGCACCTTGCCAGGCGGCGGCATGACGGTGTTTCAGGCCGTCGGCGCATTCCGCCTATTCTGCGGCCGCGAGCCGGATGCCGGGCGCATGACGGCGCATTTCACCGAGCTTTGTATGGCGGAGGGCGTCGCATGAGCCTCTTCACGGTCCTCAACGGTCCCAATCTCAACCTGCTTGGCCAGCGCCAGCCGGAAATCTATGGTTATGAAACGCTTGCCGACGTCGAAGCAAACTGCCGCGCCATTGCCGACGCTGCCGGGCACACACTGTTTTTTGCCCAGAGCAACCGGGAATATGAGATCATCGACTGGATCCATGAAGCCCGCGGCAAGTCCGCGGGCATCGTCATCAATCCCGGCGCGTTCACACATACCTCTGTGGCAATCCTCGACGCCTTGAATACCTTCGAGGCTCCCGTCATCGAGGTGCACATCTCGAACATTCACAAGCGCGAGGCCTTCCGGCACCACTCCTACATTTCGCCCCGTGCAGAGGGCGTGATCGCTGGGTTGGGTATCGAAGGATACGAGGTGGCTCTCAGCCACCTTATCAAGCGTCTTTCACGATCTTCGTGAGATGGGCGGGCGCCAGCACATAACGCAGCACCATGTCGCTGGCGTGCTGCGACAAGGTCTCCTGGCCTTCATCGGTAAACAGGCTGTCGCCAAAGATAAACGAGAACGTCGCGACATTAGAGACGTTGAAAAACGACAGGGCGCTGATCTGCCAGTGCAATTCCAAGGCGTCGATGCCCTGCCGAAAGATGCCGCTCTGCTGGCCGCGCACCAGCACGCTCTCCAGCGCCTCGATGGCGGTACGGTTCAACTCGCGTATCGTCCCGGAAGACTGCATGTGCCGCCCGTGGTGAATATTCTCGATCATCACCATTCGGATGAAGGCCGGGTTACGCCGGTGGTGATCGAAAGTGAACCGACAGAGCTTCTCGAGTGCCGCCACAGGCTCCAGATCATCCAGGCCCAGATCGCTTTCCCCACCGCGTACCTTGGCATATGCCTCTTCCAGCACATGCTGGTAAAGGCTCTCCTTGTCGGTGAAGTAATAATAGATCATGCGCTTGGACGTGCGCGTGCGCGCGGCGATCTCGTCGATCCGCGCTCCAGACAGTCCGTTTTGCGAAAATTCCTCCATCGCCACGGACAGAATATCGCGCCGCACACCCTCCGGGTCTCTTTTCGCCGGGCGAGTTTCTGCTGTGCCTTTGGAGGTCGCGGTTTTCGTCATGGTCGATCAATCCACCCTTGGGCTTGCGGTTACCGCCCACGCCCGTATTATTAACCAATCAGTACATAAGGCTGAAAAGGAAGGCAATATGGCGAGCTATGACACAGCAGGACACGGCATGCCAATGCGCACATCCATTGCAACCGTATCGATCAGTGGCGAATTCCCCGAAAAACTGGCGGCGATTGCCAAGGCAGGCTTTTCGGGCGTTGAGATTTTTGAAAACGATTTCCTGACCTACGATGCTTCGCCGCGCGAGGTGAAGGCGCTAGCCGCCGATCACGGCCTTGAGATTACCCTCTTCCAGCCCTTTCGCGACTTCGAGGGCATGCCGGAACCCCACCGTGCCCGCGCCTTCGAGCGCGCTCAGCGCAAATTCGACATCATGGGCGAACTCGGCACCGACCTGATGCTGATCTGCTCGAATGTCTCGCCGGTCTCGCTCGGCGGCATCGACCGCGCCGCCGCCGATTTCCATCAGCTAGGCGAGCTTGCGGCAAAACATGGCGCGCGCGTCGGTTACGAGGCGCTGGCCTGGGGCCGCCATATCAGCGATCACCGCGATGCCTGGGAGGTGGTGCGCCGCGCCGATCACGCCAATGTCGGCATCATCCTCGATAGTTTCCACACGCTGTCGCGCAAGATCGATCCCAATTCGATCCGCTCCATTCCCGGCGACAAGATTTTCATCGTGCAGCTTGCCGATGCGCCGCTGATCGACATGGACCTGCTCTACTGGAGCCGCCACTTCCGCAACATGCCGGGCGAAGGCGATCTGCCGGTGGTGGATTTCATGCGCGCCGTGGCGGCAACCGGCTATAGCGGCCCGCTATCGCTCGAAATCTTCAACGACCAGTTCCGCGGCGGCTCGGCACGGCTGCTGGCCGAAGACGGCCACCGCTCGCTCATCAACCTGATGGACCAGGTGCGCCGTCTCGAACCCGACATCCGCATCGATGTGCCCGCCATGCCGGAACGGGTGGAGACGCAAGGAGTGGAGTTCGTCGAATTCACCACGGCACCGGAAGAAAAGCCTAATCTGGAAGCCCTTCTCGCCACGCTCGGCTTTGAAAACACCGCCCGGCACCGCAACCGCGATGTCGATCTTTATACGCAGGGCGATATTCGCATCGTCATCAATACCAGCGATGGTGGCGACAGTTTCGCGGGAGCCTCCTATTCCATCCATGGCACCAATGCTTATGCCTTCGGGCTGAAGGTGGATGATGCCGCAGCAGCGCTGGCACGGGCCGAAGCGCTCGGCGCGCCTACATTCGCCGAGCCGCGTAAGTCAGGCGAGGTCGCCGTTCCCGCCATTCAGGGCGTGGGCAACGGCGTCATCTATTTCCTTGACGGTTCACCGGAGCTTTCTTCCATCTGGGACAATGAATTCGTACCGACGGAAGGCCGAACGCCGGAAGGCGATGCCGGCCTCAGGCGGATCGATCATCTTGCGCAAACAACGCATTACGATGAAATGCTGACCTGGCTTTTATTCTACACCTCGCTGTTTGCGACGCGGCGCACGCCGATGGTCGATGTGGTCGATCCGGGCGGGCTGGTGCGCAGCCAGGCGATTGAAAGCGTGCCCTCGCCGCATTTCCGTCTGACCATGAACGGTGCGGACAATCGCAAGACTTTCGCCGGCAAATTTCTGGCCGAGGGCTTCGGCACCAGCATCCAGCACATCGCGTTTGCCACCGACGATATCTTCGCCACAGCAAAAGCCCTGCAGGCGCGCGGTTTCCACGCCCTGCCGATCTCGCGCAATTATTACGACGATCTGGAAGCCCGTTTCGGGCTGGAGCCGGAGTTTTCCGATGCGCTCCGAGCCGCGAGCATTCTTTATGACCGCGACGACAATGGCGAATATTTCCAGATCTACAGCCGCACCTTCGGCGAGGGTTTCTTCTTCGAAATCATCGAAAGGCGCGGAGCCTATGGCGGTTATGGCGCAATGAACGCCCCCTTCCGCATTGCCGCACAAAGACGGCTTGCGCCGCCGGTCGGCATGCCGAAGGAATAACAGCCGGCATGGAAACCGGGTGGCATTGAGCTAAGAGGGTGCTCCTTTCAGCCTGCCGCCACCTTCCCCCTCCTCATCCCTGTGCTTGTCACAGGGATCCAGCCGATGCGCGTCTGCGCGGCGGGAAGAATCTTTTCAACCGAAGGACTTGGGCTGACTGGATCTCTGTGACAAGCACAGAGATGAGGGAGGTGAGTGCAACGAACCACTGCTCGCTGTTTGGTCCCATCCCGGACGAATCCGCGCCAAATTAAAATGCACATTGCGTATTTGTAGAGCAGTACACAAAAATTGTTCAACACTCTGGACATGATTGTTCGGTTTTGTTAGCTTTTTCGGCAAAACAAGGGTGGGGAATTAGAGTTACATGCGCATCGTCGAATCTGCGGCCGACGCAAATCATCCGGCCGGTACCGATGAGGTTGCCTGCGGCGCTTCGGTGACATCGAATGTGCCGTGTCCGCGGGCGACGGCCAATGCGCGTTCCGCTGGCAAAGCGGCCTGAAGACATGCAGTTCTTCGCGAAATCCCCGTCCCTGCCCGTGGCGTCGCCCAGCACGCACCTGCCCGAGACATTTTCCCCTTCC
The DNA here is from genome assembly GCF_027871605.1 of Agrobacterium sp. CFBP 3001. Classification (NCBI taxonomy): domain Bacteria; kingdom Pseudomonadati; phylum Pseudomonadota; class Alphaproteobacteria; order Hyphomicrobiales; family Rhizobiaceae; genus Agrobacterium; species Agrobacterium sp. CFBP 3001. The sequence continues at coordinate 135,387 of NZ_JAQAHD010000009.1, read as the reverse complement.
TCACTTTCACATGGCCGCGCCAGCTTCGCCGCGCAGGCCACGCCGGAGACGCTGACATGACTGCCGCACCCGCAAACGCCCTCCTCTCGGTCGAAGGCCTGAGCGTCGAGTTCGGCAATAGCCGCGTCGTGGACGATATCTCCTTCAGCGTCGAGCCCGGCCGCACTGTCGCGGTCGTCGGCGAGTCCGGGTCGGGAAAATCGGTCACCTCGCTTTCCACCATGCGCCTTGCCGACATGATGGGCGCGACCTACCCCACCGGCAAAATCCTGTTTGAAGGCAAGGACTTGCTGAAGGCGTCTCAGAAAGAGATGCGCGCGATCCGCGGCAAGGAGATCGCCATGATCTTCCAGGAGCCGATGACCTCGCTCAACCCGGTCTTCACCATCGGCGACCAGATCTGCGAAGTGCTTGTCCTGCATGAGAAGATGAGCAAGCAGGCAGCGATGTCGGAAGCACAGACGCTGCTCGAAATGGTGCGCCTGCCCGATGCCGCCGAGCTTCTGAAGCGGTATCCGCACCAGCTTTCCGGCGGCATGCGCCAGCGCGTGATGATCGCCATGGCGCTCGCCTGCCGGCCGAAGCTTTTGATCGCCGACGAGCCGACGACGGCGCTGGATGTGACCATTCAGGCGCAAATCCTCAACATCATGCGCGACCTGCAAAAGAAGCTCGGCATGGGCATGGTCTTCATTACCCACGATATGGGCGTGGTGGCGGAAATGGCCGATGACGTGGTCGTCATGTGGAAGGGCAAGAAGGTGGAGGAAGGTCCGGTCAAGGATATCTTCGCCAACCCGCAGCACCCTTACACACGCGCCCTGCTGTCCGCCGTTCCGCGCCTCGGCAGCATGGAAGGTGAAGAGTTTCCCAAGCGCCTGCCGCTCACCGTGTTGCAGGATGGCCAGCCTGTCGTGGTCGGTGAGGAACGCGTGCAAAATACCGCGAAATACGACCAGAAGCCGCTTCTGTCGGTCAAGGACCTGTTCGTGCGCTTCGATATCCGCAAGAACCTGTTCGGCAAGGCGACGCACCGCCTCAGCGCCGTGCAGAAGGTGAGTTTCAATATTCATGCCGGCGAAACGCTGGCGCTGGTGGGCGAATCCGGTTCCGGTAAATCCACCATCGGCCGCACCATCCAGCAATTGCAGACGGCCATCTCGGGCGAAATTGCCTTCAATGGTCGCAGCTATTCTGAGATGTCGGCGGCGGAGCGTTTCCGCATGCGCCAGGAAGTGCAATATATCTTCCAGGATCCCTTCGCCTCGCTCGACCCGCGCAAGACGGTCGGTTTTTCGATTGCCGAGCCGATCAACACCCACGGTTTGATCAACGATCAGAAGGCGGTACGCCGGCGCGTGGACGAATTGCTGGAGCGTGTGGGCCTCTCCTCCGAGCACGCCGCGCGGTATCCGCACGAGTTTTCCGGTGGCCAGCGCCAGCGTGTCTGCATTGCCCGCGCGCTCGCTTCCGACCCGAAGCTTATCATTGCCGACGAGGCGCTTTCGGCGCTCGATGTTTCCATTCAGGCGCAGATCATCAATCTGTTCATGGATTTGCAGGCCGAACGCGGGCTCGCCTATCTCTTCATCAGCCATGACATGGCTGTCGTGGAAAAGATGAGCCACCGCGTCGCCGTGCTTTATCTTGGCCAGATCATGGAAATGGGCAGCCGCCGCCAGGTCTTCGAAACCCCGACGCATGATTACACCCGCCGCCTGCTATCAGCCGTGCCGGTCGCCGATCCGACCATCGAGCGCCGCATCGCCATGATCGAGGGCGAAATACCCAATCCCGTGCGCCGTGTCGGCGATGAGCCGGCCACTCTCGCCCATGAGGAAATCAATCCGGGCCACTTCATCGCGAAGAGCGCCTGAATAACAACCAGAACCGCAACCATCTGAAGAGGAACAGGTAGATGACAATGATAAAGAAGGGGATGACGACAACGTTCGTCGCGCTTGCCATGGCCGCAACGGCCTTTACCGCCGCACCGGCTTTCGCCGCCAGCAAGATGACCATTTCCAGCCCGCAGGATCCGGGCAGCTGGGATCCGATCGACACCTTCCTCGTGCAATGGGCGGCCGTCGCCACCAACATTTTCGATGGCCTCACCTATCGCGGCCCGGACCTGAAGGTCGTGCCCGGCCTTGCCGAATCCTGGGAAGAGCTGGATGAGGGCAAGCGCATCCGTTTCAAGCTGCGCCAGAACGTCAAGTTCCACAATGGCGAGCCCTTCAACGCCGCCGCCGTCAAGTTCACCTTCGAGCGCCTTCTCGGCGAACAGGGTGCCAAGGGCCCGCAGCGTTCCAACTACGTCGCCATCGAAAGCGTCGATGTCATCGACGATTACACCGTCGACATGAAGCTGAAGGCGCCCGATCCGGTGCTTCTGACCAAGCTTGCCGGTTATGGCGGCATGATCGTTCCGCCGAAATATATTCAGGAAAAGGGCGAGGACAACTTCAATCTCAACCCCGTCGGCACCGGCGCATTCAAATTCGTTTCCTACGCGCCGAAGACCAATATCAAGCTGGAAGCCAACCCGGATTACTGGGGCGGCGCGCCAAAACTTTCCGAGCTTGAATATCGCTTCATCGCCGAGCCGGCGACCGCCGTTGCCGAATTGCAGGCAGGCCGCGTCGATCTCGTCATTCCGCCCACCATCCCGATTGGCATGATCCCGGTTATCCAAGGCGATTCCAAGCTTGAGATCGTCAGCGTTCCCGGCCCGACGGTCGATGCGCTGCGTTTCAACACTCGTGATGGCATCACCGCCGATCCGAAGGTGCGCAAGGCCATCATCATGGCGGTCGACCGCGGCACCATCGTCAAGTCGATCCTTGCCGGTCAGGCATCGGAAATCGCGAGCTTCCAGAGCGCGCTGTCCTTCGGTTACGACCCGGAACTGAAGCCGCTGCCCTACGATCCGGAAGGCGCCAAGAAGCTGCTCGCGGAAGCCGGCGTCAAGCCGGGTGCGGCGCTGCAGATCGATATCCGCGGCAACGACGCGACGATGAACGAGGTGGCGCAGGTTATTTCCAGCTACCTCTCCATGGTCGGCATCACCGCCACCATCAAGCCTTACGAAACCAACGTGCTGCTGAACGACATCATACCGCAGGGCAAGACCGGCGCGATGTTCCAGCAGAAATGGGGCGGCTGGACCTTCGATTACGACAACACGGCCTATTCCATGTATCACTCCGGTGAAAAGTGGAACCCCTATGACAAGGACGAGAAGCTGGACAAGCTGCTGGAATCCCAGCGTCCGCTGACCGACCGTGCCGCGCGCGAAAAGATCCTCAAGGAAATCGGCAGCTATACCGCCGAACGCGCGCTGGAAATTCCGCTTTACAACACCAATGCCATTTACGGCATCAACAAGCGGGTCAAGGGTTTCGTCGCACCGCCGGACAACCGCCTGAAGCTGACCGACGTCACCGTCGAATAAGCTGGTTGATCCTCTCATAAGTCGCCTTGCCCGCCACGCGCGGGCAAGGCAGAACTTCTCTTCAAGGTAAAAAACGTGGCCGGTTTCCTCATCAAGCGATTGCTGCAGGCGATTTTTGTCGTCATAGCCATCACCCTTCTCGTTTCTTTCGCCATTCGCCTCACCGGCGATCCGGCTGTCACCATGTTCCAGGGTGGCGGCAGCATGACGGAAGACGATCTGGCGCGCATTCGCGCAGCACTCGGCACCGACCGGCCGTTCTTCGTGCAATATTTCAGCTTCCTGAAGGGCCTCGTGACGCTCGATTTCGGCCGCAGTTTCACCGGCAGCACGCCGGTCTCGCGCCTCATTGCCGATGCCCTGCCTGCCACGCTGCTTCTCGCCTTCATCTCCATGGCGGTGTCGATTGCGCTTTCCATCCCGCTCGGCATCAAGGCGGCGACCTCGCGCGGCAAGACGGTCGATCAGGTGATCCGTATCTTCTCGCTCGTCGGCCTGTCCTTCCCGAATTTCTGGCTGGCCACCATGCTGGTGCTGTTGTTCTCCATCACGCTCGGCTGGCTGCCGCCAAGCGGCATGGGTGGCTTTGCCAGCTACATCATGCCCGCCGTCACCATGGGTGTCATCCTCACCGCCACCAATGTGCGCCTGGTGCGCACAGCCATGCTCGATACGCTGCGCTCGCAATATGTCATGGTGGCGCGCGCCAAGGGCCTCAGCGAAAACAAGGTTCTCTACAAACACGCGCTGCGCAACTGCGCCATTCCGCTCATCACCTATTTCGGCCTGCAATTTGGTGGGCTGCTCGGCGGCATCGTCGTCATCGAACGCGTCTTCAACTGGCCGGGCCTCGGCACGCTGGCTTTCGATGCGGTCGGCGCGCGCGATTATCCCGTGCTTCAGGCCGTCATCACCGTGCTGTCGCTGATGATCGTCGGCATCAACCTTCTGGTCGATATCGCCTATGGGCTTGTCGATCCGCGCATCCGCACGGAGTAAGTGACGATGGCTGCCAAAACCTCGCGTCTCGCGCGCTTCACCAATCTCGAATTCGTCCTCGGCGCGTTCCTCACCGTGGTCATCTGCCTTGCCGTCGTCTTTTCCGATGTGCTGTTTCCGGGCGGCGCGGACAAGATCGACCTGATGGCGCGCCTTGCCAAGCCCTTTGCCAATGCCGCCCATCCGCTCGGCACCGATCCGCTGGGTCGTGACGTGCTCGCCCGTGTCGTCGCCGGCGGCAAGATTTCGCTGCTTGTCGGTTTCACCTCGGTTATCGGCGCGGTCATCTTCGGCGTCGCGGTAGGACTGGTGGCGGGTTATTATCGCGGCTTCTGGGATATCCTGGTCATGCGCTTTGCCGATATCCAGCTCGCCATGCCCTTCATTCTGCTCGCCATCACCTTCATCGCCATTGTCGGCGGCAGCCTCACAAACACCATCATCCTCCTGATCGTCTCGCAATGGGTGCAATATGCCCGTCTCGTGCGCGGCTCGGTGCTGACGCTGCGGGAGCGGGAATTCATCCTTTCCGCCCGCGCTATTGGCGTGAAAGACTGGCGCATCATTCTCCAGCACCTGCTGCCGAACCTTATCGGCCCGGTCATCGTGCTGATGACGCTGAATGTCGCCAATAACATCCTCTTGGAAAGCAGCCTCACCTTCCTCGGTCTCGGCGTCGATCCGACCATTCCGAGCTGGGGCGGCATGCTGGCGGATGGGCGGACCTATCTGCAGACGGCATGGTGGGTCAGCGTCTTCCCGGGTCTTGCCATCCTTCTGACCGTGCTTGGCCTCAACCTTCTCGGCGACTGGCTGCGCGACAGCCTCGACCCCACCGGCAGAACCTCGAGGTAACAGCGATGAGCCAGATTTTCGACCAGACTTTCGAACGCACGCTGGATGCGCTTCTCGCCAATGCCGAGCCCGGCCAGTCCTTCGAGGCATGGAGCTTCGATGATGCCAAAAGCCGCCGCGAAGCCGAAAACCGGCTGAAGAAAAAAGGCGTCAGCGCCCGCATCCGCAGCGCCTACAAGCCGCTTCTCTTCACCTTTATGGAAGAGATCAATCTGGATGGCGTCGACACCATCGAGGTGCGTTACCCCGTACACGCAAACGCCCCCGTCAACCGGTTCCGGCTGGAAGCCTATCCGCTGGCGGCTCTGGTGGGCGATGCGAAGATCGACTTCGTCGCCCGGAACGACGACGCCTTCCATTATGATGTTACCCTGAGCCGCAACGGCAAGAAGGAAACCCTGAAGATTCTGGCGCCAAACCGGGTGCACACGGATATCGTCGGCGAAACCAATGTTTCACCCACGGGCTGGTTCCGGCTTGCCGGCGATGCTGTGGGTGAGCGGCTGGAGACGGATTACGAACGGCTTTTCGAAGCGGCGATCCATGCCGTCGCCAACCACGGCTGGGGCGATGAAGAGCCCTATTTCGAGGAACTGAACATCCGCGTCGCGCATCCGGCCGAAGATTTGCCACTTGCCCTCGGCGATGAGGTCGTCAGCCTGCGCGAAGCCCTGCATGAGGATTTCTATTTCTCGCTCCTGGAATTCTTCCAGAAGAAGTCCGGCCGGCCGCTGGGTGACCGGGGCCTGAAGCCCGGCCAGATCGTGCCGGAAATTGTCAAAAGCGAAGGCGAAGTCTCCGTCCGCATCGAGGCGCGCACGCTCACCACCGCCTTTCTCGATGGCCGCGAACAGCAGATCGATACGGCCAGCGAACCGGTTGCTGCAGGCCAGCTCGCAAAACTGCTTGAAGAGATCGGCGGCGAAGCCTTCGAGGCCCGCTCGCGTTCCGGCCGCATTCTTGCCGCCCGTTATGTCCCCGGCAGCGATGCCGCCGTGATGATCAGCGGCGGTCAGCACCCCAATGAGACCACAGGCATCGTTGGCGCCATCCGCGCCGCCCGCAAACTCGCAGAGCGCAAGGGCGCACATTTCACCATTTCGCCGTTGGAAAATCCGGATGGTTACGCCCTGCATCAGCGGTTGAGAGCCGACAATCCGCGCCACATGCATCACGCGGCGCGTTACACGGCGCTCGGCGACGATCTCGAATATCGCACGCGGGAAAATTCGGGTGTCCATCTCAACGAGAAGGCAATCCGTTTCAGGGCGCAGGAGATGAGCGGCGCGAGCCTGCATGTGAACCTGCATGGTTATCCATCCCACGAATGGACCCGGCCGCTTTCCGGTTATGTCCCGCGCAATTTCGCCATGTGGACGCTGCCGAAAGGGTTCTTCCTCATCATCCGCCACCATGCGGACTGGGAAAGGCAGGCCGAAGCCCTGCTCGACCGGGTAACCCGCCATCTCGGCGCCATTCCCGGCCTGCTCGATTACAATAACCGCCAGATCGCGCTTTATGAAATCCACGCCGGCGAAACCGGTTTCCGCATCATCAACGGCTTCCCGTGCCTGTCCTCCGTCGATGACCGTCACACCGTGCCGATGACGCTGATCACCGAATATCCGGACGAGACGATCTACGGCAACGACTTCATCACCGGCCACACCGCACAGATGGAAACGGTTCTCTCCGCCTATGATGCCTGGCAGGAGATTCTCGTGGGGGAAGTGGCCTGATATTGCGGGCCGCCCTCGATGGGCGGCCTATTTTCCCGCCGTGCTCGCGAGTTTTTGGTCCCGCTGCTTCTGCAACAGCCTCTTGCCCTTGCTTAGAATATGCATATTGGCGGCATCAAGCTTGTTGTACCCGGCTTGGATAATATCAAGATCGGCAACGTGACCGATTGCTGCCAGCTCATGCATCACGTCGCCAATAGCGACATCGACACTCGGCTTTTGCAGGTTGATCGCATCCTCCGCCGCAGCGTGCATGCCTTGCGCGTCTCCGCCCATGACGTGATACAGCGCCAGCGCCTTGCGAAGAAATGCTTCGCGGCGCTCGATCTTATTGTTGAGTATACTTTCGCCAACGCGATCTCGCATCAACTCAACAACTCTATTTTGATATTCGCCCATCAGACACCAAATAAAGTTCACAATATGCTTCGCGAGGCTACAAACAATCCCCTTAGAACTGGTTAAGGCACGAGGCTTGCGCGGGTATGACCGTCATTTTCGAAACATGTCACAAAAGCTGGTTTTCATGAGGAAGCATTTCGATACCACGTGCCGCGAAAACACCGGTCGTGATGGCTGCGGCGGCGCTATATAGTGAGAATCACGGGATGATCACTATTGTGCGATCTCGCATGAGACAAACCCTGCGGGACGGGTATTGATAACCGTCAGGTTATTTATCACCCCCCTTATTTCATTTTACTTTGGCCACCGCACTCATCAATCTGGCAGTCTGGATCGGTGGATGGGAGCCACGGATCAATTGGGAGGAAATCATGAAATTACGGATCACCGCCGCCATCGCGGCCATCTGCTTCAGTACTGCCGCTTATGCCGATACAATCAAGGTGGGCGTGGTCGGTCCGTTCTCCGGCCCCTTCGCGCTGCAGGGCAAGAACTTCAAGGCCGGCATCGATGCCTGGTTCGCGCTGCACGGCAACAAGGTCGGCGACGATACGGTAGAAGTCGTCTATCGCGATGTGCCGCAGGCCGATCCGGCGCAGTCCAAGGCGCTGGCGCAGGAGCTGGTGGTGAAGGAAGGCGTACAATATCTCGCCGGCTTCTATTTCACCCCCGACGCCATGGCCGTCACGCCTTTGCTGAAGCAGGGCAATGTGCCGATGGTCATCATGAATGCCGCCACTTCGGCCATCGTGACCAAGAGCCCCTATGTGGTGCGCACCTCGTTCACCACCTGGCAGACCTCCACCCCCATCGCCAAGGTGGCCTTTGATGGCGGCGTAAAGAAGGTCATTTCGCTGGTCAGCGATTACGGCCCCGGCGTCGATGCCGAGAACGCCTTCAAGGCGGCCTTCACCGCCGCCGGCGGCGAGGTTGTCGAAAGCATTCGCATGCCGCTTTCCACCAATGATTTCAGCCCGATCATGCAGCGCGTGAAGGATTCCGGCGCGCAAGGCGTCTTCGCCTTCCTGCCGTCGGGCCCGACCACGCTCGGCTTCGTCAAGGCCTTCAATGATAACGGCCTGAAATCCGCAGGCGTCAAGCTCTTCGCGCCGGGAGATCTGACACAGGAATCCGACCTGCCGGCGCTTGGCGAAGCCGCGCTCGGCATGCAGACGACCTTCCATTACGCCGTCTCGCATGATTCCCCTGAGAACAAGACCTTCGTGGAGGCCGCCGCCAAGGCGATCGGCAACCCGAAGGAGCTCTCCTTCCCTTCCGTCGGCGCCTTTGACGGCATGTATGTCATCAGCAAGATGATCGAGGCTACTGGCGGCAAGCAGGATGCGGAAAAGGCCGTGGACGCGGTGAAGGGTCTTTCCTGGACAAGCCCGCGCGGCCCTGTCAGCATCGATCCGGAAAGCCGCCACATCACGCAGAATATCTACCTGCGCGAAGTGGCCAAGGGCGATGACGGCAATTATTACAACAAGGAAGTCCAGACCTTCGAAAAACAGGGCGATCCGGGCCTCGCCGCCGCGAAGTAACGGCAGCTTTTAAAAGACGTTGTCGGGCCGCCAATAGCGGCCCGTCTCCGGCCCGGATGGGCATTGCAGCACCGGGAGGGTTTTTCAGCATGCAGACGGTCTTCAGCATCCTTGTCGATGCGCTTGCCTATGGCATGGTCCTGTTCATCATCTCCATCGGCCTTTCGGTGACGATGGGGCTGATGCGGGTGGTCAATCTGGCGCATGGCGCCTTCGCCATGATCGGCGGTTATCTCGCCTCCTATGCCGCCCATGGCCTCGGCCTCGGTTATGCCCTGGCGATCCTCGTCGCCATTGTCGGCACCATCGTCATCGCCATTCCGCTTGAGCGTTTTCTCTATCGCCGCATCTATGGCGCGCCGGAGCTGACACAGGTGCTGATGACCATCGGCATCACGTTTTGCATCATCGGCATCGCCAATTTCGTCTTCGGCCCGACGCTGAAGACCATTCCGCTGCCGCAGCAGCTGGCCGGCCCCACCGATCTCGGCTTCCGCACCATCGCCACCCACCGCATCTTCGCCATTGCCTGCGGTCTGGCTGTTGCCGGCGCATTGTGGTTCACCTTCGAAAAGACCGCTTTCGGCATCAAGCTGCGCGCTGCTGTCGATAACGCCGCCATGGCGGCCGCACTCGGCGTTCGCACCGAGGTCATCTATGCCGTCAGCTTCGCCATCGCCGTCGGCCTTGCCGCCATGGGCGGCGTCATCGGCGCGGAATTGCTGCCGGTCGAACCCTATTATGCGCTGCGTTATATGGTGACCTTCCTCGTGGTGGTCTCGGTCGGTGGCGCGGGCTCCATTCCCGGCGCGCTGATCGCCTGCCTGCTGCTCGGCGCCATCGATACGACCGGGCGGTATCTCGCGCCCGAATATGGCGAATTCTTCTTTTACCTGGCGGTCATCGTGATCATCACGCTGTTCCCGCGCGGCCTTCTCGGAAGGGCGAAATGAGATGGCGGTGCTCATGAACGACGTGACTGAAACGGCAGAAATCCCGAAGGCGCGCTCGCCGCTGCGCACGCTTGCAGGGCCGCTCCTCATCATTATCGCCGCCATTGCCGGTTATTACCTGTTTCCGGATAATCTGGCGCTTCTGACCCGCATCATCGCCATTGCGCTTCTCGTGCTGTCGATCGATCTCGTTACCGGCTATTGCGGTGTCGCCACGCTCGGCCACGCCGCGCTGTTCGGCGCAGGCGCCTATGCCGCCGGCATTGCCGCCGCCCATTTCGAGATTACCGATCCGCTGCTGATGACCGTGATCGGCGCAGGCGCGGGCGGCGTTGCCGGGCTGGTCTCCGGCACGGTTCTCTTGCGCGCCCAGGGCCTGCCGCAGCTCGTTCTTTCCATCGCCGTCATCCACCTGTTTCATGAGGCGGCCAACAAGGCATCGGGCTGGACGGGCGGCAGCGACGGTCTTGCCGGCGTTTCCCCGGACGCGCTGTTCGGCACCTTCGAATTCGACCTTTTCGGCCGCACCGCCTATATTTATGGCGTCTGTCTGCTGCTCGTCGTCTTCCTCGCCCTCAGGGTGGTGGTCAACTCGCCCTTTGGCATGTTGTGCCGCGGCGTCAAGCAGGACAGCATCCGCATTCAGGCCATGGGCGGCGCCGTCAACGGCACGATTTTGAAGATGTTCGTCATATCCGGCATCGTCGCCGGCATTGGCGGTGCGCTGAATGCCATTTCCACCCAGGTCGTCGGTCTCGATAGCCTCAGCTTCACGCTTTCGGCCGAAGCGCTGGTCATGCTGGTGCTCGGCGGCGCGGGTTCCCTTTACGGCGCGCTGATCGGCACCGTCACCTTCATGTGGTTCGAGGATGTCGTTTCCGCCGCCAATCCGTTCCACTGGCTCACCATTGTCGGCCTGCTGCTGATTGCCGTCGTGCTTTTTGCGCCGCGTGGACTTTATGGCGCGGGTGAGCAGATCATTGCGCGCATCCGTGGAGGTCGCAAATGAGCGCCATTTTCGAAGTCTCCGGCCTCAAGAAAAATTTCGGCGGCCTCGTCGTCACCAACAATGTCTCGCTGTCGCTGTCGCCGGGAGACCGCACGGTGCTGATCGGCCCCAATGGCGCCGGCAAAACCACCTTCGTCAATCTCGTCACCGGCAATATCAAGCCCTCGGCCGGCACGGTGCGCATCGCCGGCGAGGACGTGACCGGCCTCAGCGCCAGCCAGCGGGTGAAGCGTGGCCTCGTCCGCTCCTTCCAGGTCACCCGGCTGTTTCAGGACATGACGCCGGAGGAACATGTGGCGCTCGCCATTCTCCAGCGCGAAGGCAGGACGCGCCGGATTTTCGGCCGTTACCGCGCCATGCCTGCGGTGATGGGCGAAGCCCGCGACATTCTCGGCACGCTTGGCCTTCTGGCGCTTGCCGAAACAAAGGTGCGCGAAATCGCCTATGGCCAGCAGCGGCTGATCGAGATCGCGCTTGCCATGGCGCTTCGCCCTAAAATCCTGCTGCTGGACGAACCGGCCGCCGGCGTGCCTTCCACGGAAACCGCGCGCATCGAACAGGCGCTCGACCGGCTGCCGGCCGACCTCGCGATCCTGATGATCGAGCACGACATGGATCTGGTCTTCCGTTTTGCCAAACGTGTGGTGGTGCTAGCCGCAGGCGCGGTCATCTTCGACGGTTCGCCGGAAGACGTCACCAGCAATGCGGAAGTCCGCCAAGCTTATCTGGGAAGTTACGCCGATGCCCGCAGCGCCGCTTGAAATCGTCAACCTCACCGCCGGTTATGGCCCCACCCGCGTCATCGAGGGCCTGTCGCTTTCCGTGCCGTCGGGCTCGCGTTTTGCCGTGCTCGGCCGCAACGGCGTCGGCAAAACCAGCCTCTTCGCCACGCTGGCCGGCCAGACGAAACGTTTTGCCGGCGATATCCGCATCGGGGGGCAGGACATCGCGGCCCTGCCGAGCGCCGCCCGCGCCAAGGCCGGCCTCGGCTACGTGCCGCAGACGCGTGACGTTTTCCCGACGCTCACCGTTGAGGAAAACCTGTTCGTCGGCCTCAAGGCCCGGCCGAAATCGGCCATTGAGGAAGCCTACACGCTGTTTCCGCGCCTGAAAGAGCGCCGCCGCAATCTCGGCTCGCAACTTTCGGGCGGCGAACAGCAGATGCTCTCCACCGCCCGCACGATTCTCGGCCAGCCGCGCGTGCTGCTTCTCGACGAACCGCTCGAAGGCCTCGCCCCGGTGATCTGCGAGGAGCTGATGGCCGCCTTCTCCAAACTGGCGCAATCGGGCGAAATGACCATCCTCCTTGTCGAACAGCGCATCCAGATGGCCATCGACTTCGCCGACCACGCCATCATCATGGAACGCGGCCGCATCGTCTGGGAAGGGCCGTCGAGCGACCTTGCGGAGAACCCGGATATTATCGATACGCATCTTGGGGTTGGCGGGCTGCATTGAGCCAACGCATCGCCGTTGCGCGTTCACATATATAATCTCGTCATACCGGCCTTGAGCCGGTATCCAGCCACCCCAAGTCCTTGGGGTGAAAAGACACTTCGCGCCGCGCAGACGCGCGCCGGCTGGATTCCGGCTCAAGGCCGGAATGACGGAGGGTGACCGATCACACAAAGCGCCCGCCGTCTCATTTGCTCTTCCTCAAAAAACCCAATGGAATAAAAATTCCACTGCAGTTAAAGTGCACACGATTTCAGTCTGCACAAAGGAACGACAATGACGGCAATCGAGGCGCCAGAATCCGTAAAGGCTTTTGAGGAGCGGCTGCTCCAGGTCGCGGAGGGTTTGCCGAAACGATTGCGGCAATGCGCCGATTATGTCGCTTCCAATCAGGATCGCATCGCCGTTTCCACCGTCGCCGAAATGGCGGAAGGGGCCGGCGTGCAGCCCTCGGCCTTCATGCGTTTTTGCCAGATCATGGGTTTTTCCGGCTTTTCGGAAATGCAGCGGCTGTTCCGTGATTCCTACGTCGGCGGCTGGCCGGATTATGCCACGCGACTCGACCATCTGCGGGAGAAGGGCGATGAAAGCGCTTCCAGCCTGCTTGCCGAATTCGTGGAGGCCGGCCGTTCCTCGCTGGAAATGCTGCTGAAATCGGTCGATACCCGCCAGCTTGACGAGGCGGTTTCGGCGCTGGCGAAGGCGCGCACCGTGCATATCATCGGTCTGCGGCGGTCCTTCCCCATTGCCAGCTATCTCGCTTACGCCTTCGAGAAGATGAAGGTGCCGGCGGTTCTGCACAGTGCGGTCGGCGGGCTCGGCAATATCAGCGCCATTTCCCGTGACGACGCGCTGATCGCGATCACCTTTTCTCCCTATTCCGCAGAAACGCTGGAGCTGGCGGAAAACGCCCGCGCCAACGGTATTCCGGTCGTGGCGCTCTCCGATTCCGCCGTCAATCCGCTGCGCAAATCCGGCGCGACGCTGCTGACCGTCACCGAGATCGATTTCGGCGCGTTCCGCTCGCTTTCCGCCACGCTCTGTCTGGCCATTACGCTGGCCGTGGCTGTGGGAACGCGCAAAACAGCCTGAATATTTTTATTGAAAACGGAAAAAATAGAATTTATGATCCAAATCCATGAAACGGGCATTCCATAATCGTCCGTCTCGTGACGAACGAAAATGAGCGGAGGAGGCTCATCGGAGCGGGATGGCGAAAGATGCGGGCGATCGTCGCCTGAATGCCGCTCCAGACATGTGAGGCAGACCGTACCGAGGTGCGGTGCTAAGGAGGAACCTTTTGAAAAAACTTGATCTCATCACGATCGGGCGCTCGTCTGTCGATCTGTACGGTTCGCAGGTCGGCGGCCGTCTCGAGGACATGGCCTCCTTTGCCAAATATATCGGCGGCTCTCCCACCAATATTGCAGCCGGCGCTGCGCGCCTCGGGCTCAACAGCGCCGTCATCACCCGTGTCGGCGATGAGCATATGGGCCGCTTCATCCGTGAACAGCTGGTGCGCGAAGGCGTCGATGTGCGCGGTGTGAAGACCGATCCGGAGCGGCTGACCGCGCTGGTGCTGCTCGGCATTCGTGACCAGAACCAGTTCCCGCTGATCTTCTATCGCGAAAACTGCGCCGACATGGCGCTCAGCGAAGACGACATCGATCCAGCCTTCATTGCCGAGGCCGGCTGCATCTGCGCCACCGGCACGCATCTGTCGCATCCGAAGACGGAAGCGGCCGTGCTGAAGGCGCTGAAACTCGCCCGCGAAAATGGCGCGAAGACCGCGCTCGATATCGATTACCGGCCCAACCTCTGGGGTGTGGCCGGCCATGGCGATGGCGAAAGCCGTTTCGTGGAATCGCAGAAGGTGACCGCCAAGCTGCAATCCACCCTGCATCTCTTCGATCTGATCGTCGGCACGGAAGAGGAATTCCACATTGCCGGCGGCTCCACCGATACGCTGACCGCGCTGAACGCCGTGCGCAAGGTCTCGAATGCGACGCTGGTGTGCAAGCGCGGGCCGATGGGCGCTTCGGTTTTCGCCGGTGAAATTCCTTCCAGCCTCGACGATGGCGAGACGGGCGAGGGTTTCCCCATCGAGGTCTTCAATGTTCTAGGAGCCGGCGATGGCTTCATGGCCGGGCTGTTTCGCGGCTGGCTGCGCGGCGAAGACTGGCCGACGACGCTGAAATATGCCAATGCCTGCGGCGCCTTCGCCGTCTCCCGCCATGGCTGCACGCCGGCCTATCCAAGCTGGGAAGAACTGCAATATTTCTTCAAGGCGGGCATTCGCAATAAGGCACTGCGCAAGGACGAGGCGCTGGAGCAGGTGCATTGGTCAACCAACCGCAAGGGCGACTGGGACACGATGCGCGTCTTCGCCTTCGACCACCGCATGCAGCTGGAAGCCATCGCCGACGAGCTTGGCGTGAAGCATGAGCAGATCGGCGCTTTCAAGAAACTCTGCCTTCAGGCCGCGCAGCATGTCGCCGGCGACAGGCCGGGTTACGGCATTCTCTGCGATGGCCGTCTCGGACGTGACGCCCTGTTTGCCGCCAGCGGCTCGGGCCTCTGGATCGGCCGTCCCGTGGAATGGCCGGGTTCGCGCCCACTGACGCTGGAACCCGATCTCGGCAAGGATTTCGGCGGTCTTTCCGAATGGCCGCTTGAAAATGTCGTCAAGGTTCTGTGTTTCTATCATCCCGACGATACGGATGAGATGCGCGCCGCGCAGGAAGAGACGGTCACGCGTCTGTTCCAGGCGACACGACGCAACCGGCTGGAAATGCTGCTGGAGGTCATTCCCTCCAAGGTCGGCCCGACCGACGATTTGACCGCCGCCCGCATCATCGAGCGCTTTTACGAGATCGGGGTCTATCCCGACTGGTGGAAGCTGGAGCCGATGAAGACCCGTGCGGCCTGGAAGAATGCCTGCGACGCCGTGCATCGCAACGATCCTTACGTGCGGGGCATCGTCGTTCTCGGTCTCGACGCACCGCAAAGCGAACTGGAAGAGAGCTTCCGCCTTGCCGCCGGTTTCGATCTGGTCAAAGGTTTCGCCGTTGGCCGCACGATTTTCGCGGATGCCGCCCGCAGCTGGCTCGGTGGCAAGATGACCGATGAGGAAGCGGTCAGGGATATGGCGCAGCGCTATACCAGCCTGTGCCGCATTTGGGATGAGGCGCGCGCCAAAAAGGGAGAGGCAGCGTGAAGACAATCAGATTGACGGCTGCGCAGGCCATGGTTCGTTACCTGGCAGCGCAGAGGAATGAACATGGCGAAACCTATATCGCCGGCATGTGGGCCATTTTCGGCCATGGCAATGTCGCCGGCATCGGCGAGGCGCTTTATGGTATCCGCGACGAACTGCCGACCTATCGCGGCCAGAACGAGCAATCCATGGCCCATGCGGCCATCGCCTATTCGAAGCAGCTGCGCCGCCGCCGCGCCATGGCGGTCACCTCCTCCATCGGCCCGGGTGCGGCAAACATGGTGACGGCCGCCGCCCTTGCCCATGTCAACCGCCTTCCCGTGCTGTTGATCCCCGGCGACGTCTTCGCCAATCGTGGGCCCGATCCGGTCTTGCAGCAGCTCGAAGATTTCGGCGATGGCACGATGACGGTGAATGACTGCTTCCGCCCCGTCAGCCGTTACTTCGACCGCATCATGCGGCCGGAACAATTGCTCACCGCACTTCCCCGCGCCATGCGCACCATGACGGACCCGGCCGATTGCGGCCCTGTCACGCTCGCCTTCTGCCAGGATGTGCAGGCGGAAGCCTATGATTACCCCGAGAGCTTCTTCGAAAAGCGTGTCTGGCGTCAGCGCCGCCCCGAGCCGGATGTGGTGGAATTCGAAGAGGCCGTCGCTGCGCTCAAGGCGGCGAAGAACCCGATCATCGTTGCTGGCGGCGGCGTGCATTTTGCCGGCGCAACCGAAACGCTGAAGCGCTTTGCCGAAACCCATTCCATTCCCGTCGTCGAAACGCAGGCCGGTAAATCGGCCCTCGCCTGGGACCATGATCTGAATTTCGGCCCCGTTGGCGTGACCGGAGCGGAGAGCGCCAATATCATCAGCGAAAAGGCCGATCTTGTCTTCGGTGTCGGCACCCGTTTTCAGGATTTCACCACCGGCTCCTGGGCGCTGTTCAAGAACCCGAACCGCAAAATCCTGGCGCTTAACGTTCAGCCCTATGACAGCGCCAAGCACGATGCGATCAGCCTGACGGCGGATGCGAAGATCGGGCTTGAGAAACTTTCCGCAGCACTCGGCAGCCACCGTTTTGCGGCGCCGGATGCCGGCCTCAAGGCTGCATGGTTTAAAAAGGCCGATGCCGATACGGCAGCGCCGGGCGAGGACAATGCCAACAGCCTGCCCACCGACATGCAGGTCATCGGCGCGGTGCAGCGCCAGTCGCGTGACAATACCGTCGTCATGTGCGCGGCCGGCACCATGCCGGGCGAGCTTCACCAGCTGTGGAAATCCAAGCTGCCGCTCTCCTATCACATGGAATACGGCTTCTCCTGCATGGGTTATGAAGTGGCCGGCGGCCTCGGCATCAAGATGGCGGAACCGGACCGCGACGTGATCGTCATGGTCGGCGACGGTTCCTACATGATGATGAATTCCGAGCTTGCGACCTCGGTTGCCATGGGCGTGAAGATCACGCTCGTCATCACCGACAATCGCGGTTACGGCTGCATCAACCGGCTGCAGATGGAAACCGGCGGCGCGGAGTTCAACAATCTCTACGCCCACACCAACGTCAACCCGATCGCCATCGATTTCGTGGCCCATGCAGGCTCGATGGGGGCGGATGCGCGCAAGGTTTCCACCATTACCGAGCTGGAAGAGGCGCTTGCGGCAGCCCGTGCCTCCAGCCGCACCACCGTCATCGTTATCGATACCGACCCTTACCCGACGCCGCAGGCCGGCGGTCACTGGTGGGATGTCGCGGTGCCTGAAGTTTCCGACCGCGCCGAAATCGGCCCGGCCCGCGTCCGTTATGAAAACCATGTCAAGGAAAGACAGTAAGATGATCCGTTACGGAACCAACCCGATTGCCTGGTCCAACGACGACGACCGCACGCTGGGCGCGCATATCAGCCTCGAACAATGCCTCGATGAGACCGCCAAGATCGGTTTTGACGGCATCGAGAAGGGCCACAAGTTCCCGACTGAGGCGGAAGGCCTGAAGGGCGTGCTTTCGCCGCGCGGCCTCTCCTTCGTCTCCGGCTGGCATTCGCTGAACCTTCTGACCGACGACATCGAATCCGAAAAGAAGGCGTTGCAGCCGGCGCTTGACCTGCTGAAAGCCATGGGCTCGAAGGTCATCATCGTCTGCGAGACCTCCAACGCCATCCATGGCGATGACAACAAGGCGCTGGTCGACCGTCCGCGCCTTGCGGCCGAGGACTGGGCGAAATTCGGCGCGGGCGTGGAGGCGCTGGCCGCCTTTGCCGCAGAACAGGGTATCACCCTCGTTTATCACCACCACATGGGAACGGTGGTCGAGAGCGAAGAGGAAATCGATCTCCTGATGAAACACACCGGCCCGAAGACGCATCTGCTGCTCGATACCGGCCATTGCCTGTTCGGCGGCGGCGATCCCGTGCGCGTTGCGCAGAAATACATGGGTCGTGTCGGCCATATCCATGCCAAGAATGTGCGCCCTGCCATTGCCGATCAGGTTCGGGGTGAGCGGCTCTCCTTCCTCGAAGGCGTGCGCCGCGGCGTGTTCACCGTTCCCGGCGACAGCGAAGGCGGCGTGAACTTCCCGCCGGTGCTGAAGGTTGCGGCCGAGCATGGTTACAGCGGCTGGCTGGTGATCGAGGCCGAGCAGGACCCTGACGTGCGCAACCCGTTCGAATATCAGAGCCTCGGGCTGAAATCGCTGAAGGCTTTTGCGCGCGAAGCAGGGCTGGACAAGGCTCAGGCTGCTTGAGCTGAACCGATAACGGGCGGCATACCCCGCCCGTCATACCGGCCTTGAGCCGATATCCAGCCAGCCCAAGTCCTTGGGCTGAAAAGAGTTGTCCCCGCCGCGCAGACGCGCGTCGGCTGGACCCCGGCTCAAGGCCGGGGTGACGAGACGGCAAGAACCGACGAACGACTGACCAAAAAGGAAAACCACCATGACCTCACTTCTGCGCAAGCCGGTCGCGACCAGCGGCAAGGTGCACGATATCACGCCCCAAAGCGCGGATTGGGGTTATGTCGGTTTCGGCCTCTACCGCCTGAAGCCGGGCGAGACGGCGGCGGAAAACACCGGCGATACGGAAGTCATCCTCGTGCTGGTGGAAGGCAAGGCGACGATTTCCGCAGGCGGTAAGGACTTCGGTGAACTCGGCGACCGCATGAATGTGTTCGAGCGCAAGCCGCCGCATTGCGTTTATGTTCCGGCCGGCTCCGAATGGTCGCTGACCGCCACAACGGATTGCACCATCGGCGTCTGCACCGCACCCGGCGAAAAAGGCAGCCGCGAGGCGCAGCAGATCGGCCCGAATGGCGTGCAGCTCACCGAGCGTGGCAAGGGCGCCAATACGCGTTACATCTTCCCCATCGCCATGGAAGAGCGCGATGTGGCCGACAGCCTGCTGGTAACGGAGGTCTTCACGCCGTCGGGCAACTGGTCATCCTATCCGCCGCACCGGCATGATGAGGATAACTATCCCGATATGACCTATCTGGAGGAGACCTATTATCATCGCCTCAACCCGGCGCAGGGTTTCGGCTTCCAGCGCGTCTTCACCGAAGACGGTTCGCTGGATGAGACCATGGCGGTGTCGGACGGCGATGTCGTGCTGGTGCCAAAGGGCCACCACCCCTGCGGCGCGCCCTATGGTTATGAGATGTATTATCTGAACGTGATGGCGGGGCCGATGCGCAAATGGCGGTTCAAGAACCACCCGGATCACGACTGGATTTTCAAGCGGGATAATCCGTAAGGCATTTCAGGCAAACACCGCCGCCTCCTCATCCCTGTGCTTGTCACAGGGATCCAGCCAGCCAAGTCCTTGGGCTGAAAGGAGTCTTTCCGTCGCGCAGACGCGCGTCGGCTGGATTCCTGTGACAGGCACAGGAATGAGGGGGCTGCGGAGGTACGTCTCGACTCTGCGTCGGAGCTGAACCAACGCATCCAAACAATTGAATTAATTCAAATAATTTCGGGAGGAGAATAGCATGGCCGCTCTTGGCGTGGGCCTTATCGGCACCGGTTACATGGGCAAATGCCACGCGCTGGCGTGGAACAACGTCACCAGCGTCTTCGGCGATGTGGAACGCCCCCGCCTCGTGACGCTCGCGGAAGTTAACTCCGAGCTTGCCGCGAAGAAAGCCGCCGAGTTCGGCTTTGCCCGCTCGACAGGCAACTGGCGCGACCTGCTGTCCGATCCCGAGATCGACGTGATTTCGGTCACCACGCCCAACGCCTTCCACCCGGAAATGGCCATTGCCGCCCTTGAGGCCGGCAAACATGTCTGGTGTGAAAAGCCGATGGCGCCCGCTTTTGCTGACGCGGTGAAGATGCGCGATGCGGCCCGCCGCTCCGGCAAGGCGGCAGCGATGGGTTACAATTACATCCAGAACCCCGTCATCCGCCATATCCGCCGCCTGATCGACGAAGGCGCCATCGGCAGGGTCTATCACGTCCGGGCCGAAATGGACGAGGACTTCATGGCCGACGCCACCCAGCCCTTCTATTGGAAGAGCGAAGCTTCCTCCGGTTACGGCGCGCTGGACGATTTTGCCGTGCACCCGCTGTCACTGCTCTTCGCTCTCTTCGGCCATGCCGAAAGCGCCATCACCGACATGGTGAAGCCTTATGAAACCCGGCCGCTTGCCGGCGGTGGCGACCGCGCCGTCGAAACACATGACCTCGCCAGCGTGCTGCTGAAGCTCGAAGGCGGCATTTCCGCCGTGCTCATCGCCAACCGTTCCGCCTGGGGCCGCAAGGGCCGCATCGCCATCCAGATTTATGGTTCCACCGGCTCGATCCTGTTCGATCAGGAGCGGATGAACGAGTTCCAGCTCTACACCACGGATGGACGCCCGGAAGAGCAGGGTTTCAGAACAATTCTCACCGCACCGCACCACAAGCCCTACGACCGCTTCATCCCCGCCCCCGGCCACGGCCTCGGCTTCAACGATCTGAAGGTGATCGAATGCCGGGAACTGATCGCGGCAATCGAGGGGAAAAAGGCCCATATCATCGATTTCGAGGAAGGGCTGAAGATCGAGCGCAGCATTCATGCCATGGCGCGATCATTTGCCGAAGGGCGATGGGTGGGAAGCGCGGAGATTGCGGAATAGAACGCCCACAAAGGGCGAGAACCTCTCTTCCGTCATACCGGCCTTGAGCCTGTATCCAGCCACGGCGCGTCTGCGCCGTGAGAGGAGTATTTCGCGATCAAGGACTTGATCGCGCTGGACCCCGGATCTAGTCCGGGGTGACGGGCGTGTGGCGGTAAAGCATTACCCCTTGACCGGCGTTTCCGGCACCGGCGTCAGCACCTTGCCGTCCTTGAACCAGCCAAGAATATTGTCGGCCACCAGATCGGCCATGGCGTTGCGCGTCGGAACCGAGGCGGAGGCGACATGCGGCAGCAGGGAGACGTTCGGCAGCGACAGGAAGGCTTCCGGCACCTTCGGCTCGGCATAGAACACATCGAGACCGGCAGCCCCCACAGCACCGCTCTTAAGCGCCTGCAGAAGCGCATCCTCATCGACGCTGGAACCGCGCCCGACATTGATGAACACGCCCTCAGGCCCCAACGCCGTCAGGATTTCGGCGTTGATCGCCTTATGCGTTTCCGGCGTACCCGGCACGATGCAGATGAGGATATCGACGGCTTCCGCCATCTCCTTCAGCGAGCCGTAATAGGTGTAAGGGAGGCCATCCCGTTTGCTGCGGGTGTGGTAACCGATCTCCACCTTGAAAGGCTCCAGCCGCTTGGCGATTTCCTGCCCGATGCGACCCATGCCAAAGAGACCCACCTTGCGGCCGCGCAGCGAAAACGGCGACAGCGCGAACGGACCTTCGCCAACCCATTTGCCGTCGCGCAACCAGGTCTCGGCCTGATAAAGACGGCGCACGGTGTTGATCAAAAGCGCAATCGTTGTATCCGCCACCTCGTCGTTCAGCACATCAGGCGTATTGGTCACCACGATGCCGCGTGTGGCGGCATGTTTGGCATCGACGCCATCATAACCCACGCCGAAATTGGCGATGATCTCGAGCTTCGGCAGCGCATCGATCCATTTGGCGTTGACGACGCCGGAAACGGCAATGGCGTTAACACGCTCGGCCGCACCATCAGGCAGAACCGGCTCGGCGCCGGCAGGCACAGTCACGATCTCGACCTTGCCTTCGAGGCGTTCGAGAACGCGCGGGTTTATCTTGCCGGGAACGAGAACGACGGCCTTTTTGTCAGACATGAGCGGATATTCCTCCTGATAACATTCCGATAGCCGGAGCGGGTTTCAGGCGAACCTTTCGCCATCCCACTCCTCTGGGCGGCGATCCTTTCAAACAAACACGGCCGTGAAAAGGGCAATAAGGGGATGCTATGGGGGCAGACGGAAGTTTCATGCCGATTTTTTTAAGCGCCCTCACCGTCATGCCGGACTGGATCCGGCATCCAGCCAGCCCAAGTCCTTGGGCTGAGAGAGTCTTTTTCACCGCGTAGACACGCGGTGACTGGATTCCGGCTCAAGGCCGGAATGACGGAAAGGTGCAATGCACAGAACGCGCACCATTTCCCATCGTCTGAAGCCTCACACCCGCGGTCGCACCGGCCCGGTCGATTGCCGGATGCGCATTTCCGGCTTGATGAGGTGAATGCCATCAGGCTCGTGGCTGCCCGCCAGCCGGTCCAGCAGCGCGCGGGCCGCCAAGCGCCCCACCTCGGCCTGGCCGTTGGACACGGTGGTCAGCGCCGGTGTGGCAATCGCCGCCTCTTCCAGATCGTCGTAGCCGGTGACGGAAATATCGACGCCCGGCACCAAGCCGGCACGGGAAATGCCGTTCATGAGACCGATGGCGACGAGATCGTTCCAGCAGACGGCAGCAGTCGGTTTCTGCGGCAGCGAGAGGAAATGCACGGCAGCCTCGAAACCGCCCTGTTTGGAGCGCGGGCCGGGAATGCGAAGGTTCGGATCGACCTCGATGCCGGCCTTGCGCAGCGCATTGACATAACCCTGATAACGGTCACGGCCCGTCGATGTCTGGTCGGTGCCGCCAACCATGGCGATGGTGCGGTGGCCGAGGCTGATCAGGTGGTTGGTGGCAAGCGAAATGCCATAGCTGTCGTCGCCGCGATAGGTCGGCATGTCGACGCCATCCATGGAGCGGGCCACCAGAATGGCGGGCATGCCGTTTTCCTCGGCCAGCGTCATGTCCTCGATCGGCGTGCCGATGGCCGGCGACATGATGATGCCATCCGAGCCGAGCTGCAGCAGCGTTTCGATGAAGGTGCGCTGTTTTTCCACCGAATCGTAATGGTTGGAAAGAATGAAGGTCTGGCGGCTGCGGTCCAGCTCGCTTTCGATGGCTTTCAGAATTTCCCCGTAAAACGGGTTCATCACATCATGGAATACCACGCCGACAATGCCGGAACGCGAGGTGCGCAGGCTGGCGGCGCGGCGGTTATAGATATAACCCAGTGCCCGCGCCTGTTCCTTGATCTTGTCCCGCGTATCGGCGGCGACCAGCGGGCTGTCGCGCAATGCAAGAGAAATGGTGGCGGTCGAAAGACCGAGGCTTTCGGCAATCGTGGACAGTTTGACCTTTTGGGCCACGGCATTCCTCCCCAAACGCGTGTCAATGACGGATGGCTCCGTTTAAATTGCAATTAAACAATTTAAACAAAATCCGCAACCCGTTTAAGGAATACCCACAAAACAGATGGTTCTTTTAAAAATTTCAGCAAAAATTATTGAAGATTGGCGTCTATCGCCTTCAAGAGTTTAACGATGTTGCGCACATCCTTGGCCGAAAGCCCGTCGACGGCTCTTGCGCCGCAATTGGCAATGGAAACATTGATGTGCTCGACGCTTTTCAAACCCGCTTCCGTCAGCTTCACCAGCGTCACACGGCCATCCTCGTCGTCGCCGCTGCGTTCCACGAAGCCCTGGGCTTCCATGCGGCCGATGGTGCGTGTCATGGTCGGCGCCTTGACGCCGAGTTTCTGGGCGATCTGCCCCGGCGTGAGGCTGCCTTCCTGCGCCAGCGCCAGGATAACGCCGTCCTGGCCCGCATAAAGCCCGCTTTCGGCAAGGCTGTGGCTGAGCGCCGTGCGCATGGAGCGGGCCGCTTGGGTGATGGATTGCGCCAGTTCCTCGGGGTTGAAATTCTCATCCCTCTTTTTGGCGTCCTTTACTTTCTTGCCGCCCTTTTCCTTCTTGGCGCTTTTGTCCTTATGCCCGGTTTTGTCCTTGCTCATATGCGAGTGCCTTTTACCCTGTGGCGGAACCGATATATGTTGCTGGAAATCCTTAACGAATGCACGCGCGGACTGCCATATGCCAAACTCATACACGCATTATCACGACGAAAACGTAACAGACCCGCATCTTCGCGCAACAGCTGCAATTTCCGTGCTACCGCTCGGCGCGCATGAACAGCATGGGCCGCACCTGCCCTTCGAGACCGATACGCTGATTGCCGAAGGCATCGCCGCCCGTCTCGCCGCCACCCTGCCCGCCCACCTGCCCGTCTCTTTCCTGCCGGCGGAACCGGTCGGCTATTCCATCGAACACATGAATGTGCCGGGCACGAAAACCCTGCGTTACGATGAGGCCATCGAGCGCTGGCTCGGCATCGCCGAGGCGGAATATAAAAAGGGCGTGCGCAAATTCGTGATGCTGAACGCCCATGGCGGCAATTCACCGCTGATGACCATCGTCGCCACCGAGGCCCGCGCCCGTTTCGGCATGCTGGCGGTCGCCACAAGCTGGACCCGTTTTGGCGTACCGGCCGATATCGTGAAGCCGGAGGACAAGGCGGTCGATATTCATGGCGGCGATATCGAAACATCGGTCATGCTGGCGCTTCATCCCGAGCGGGTGGCGATGCAGAAGGCCGAAGACTTTCCCTCCCGCCAGAGCGATTTCGCCAGCCGCTTCAAACACCTGCGCGCCTATGGCCCGCATGCATTCGGCTGGCTGATGAGCGATCTCAACCCCGACGGCGTTGCCGGAAACGCCGCCGCCGCCACTGCGGAAAAGGGCGAAAGGCTGATTTCCCATGCCGTAAAAGGCCTTGTCGAACTGCTTGAAGATATCCACGCTTTTGACATAACGTTATTTCATAACAAAATTTGAGCGACATGGCCGAATTCGGCCAAAATCTCTTTGAACTGCCCGGACGTCGCGCCTATATGGACGACGACACATCTTCCTGAGGCCTGACGGCCTCTCTCCACGCGGGGTTTTCCATGACCGAAACAGCTATAGCCAAGCCCATTCCAGTCACCGTCCTGACGGGATATCTCGGCGCCGGCAAGACGACGCTTCTCAACCGCATTCTCTCCGAGAACCACGGCAAGAAATACGCTGTCATCGTCAATGAGTTCGGCGAGATCGGCATCGATAACGATCTGATCGTCGAGTCCGATGAAGAAATCTATGAGATGAACAATGGCTGCGTGTGCTGCACGGTGCGCGGCGACCTCATCCGCGTCGTGGAAGGCCTGATGCGCCGCCCCGGCCGTTTCGATGGTATCATCGTCGAAACGACAGGTCTCGCCGATCCGGTTCCCGTCGCCCAGACCTTCTTCATGGATGACGACGTGCGCGCCAAGACCGAGCTTGACGCCGTCGTCGCCCTGGTTGACGCCAAGCACCTGCCGCTGCGCCTGAAGGACAGCCGCGAGGCCGAAGACCAGATCGCCTTTGCCGATGTCGTCGTCGTCAACAAGACCGATCTCGTTTCGCCGGAGGAAGTGGCCCGCATCGAGGATATCGTGCGCGCCATCAATCCTTCCGCACGCATCTACAAGACCACCCGGTCCGGTGTCGATCTCGCCCGGGTTCTCGATCAGGGCGCCTTCAATCTGGAGCGCGCGCTGGAAAACGATCCGCATTTCCTCGAGCATGGCCATGACGACCATGTTTGCGGCCCTGATTGCGATCATCACCACCACGATCATGACCACCATCATCATGACCATGACCACGATCATGGGCATCATCACCACGATCATGACCATGGGCACGACCATCACCACCATGGCGCGGTTTCGCCGATCCATGATGTGACGGTGCAGTCGGTCTCGCTGCGCGGCGGCGAGATGAACCCCGAGCGATTCTTCCCGTGGATCCAGAAGGTCACCCAGACCGACGGCCCGAACATTCTGCGCCTCAAGGGCATCATCGCCTTCAAGGGCGATGCGGAACGTTACGTGGTGCAGGGCGTGCACATGATCATCGAGGGCGACCACCAGCGCCCGTGGAAGGAAGACGAAAAACGCGAAAGCCGCCTCGTCTTCATCGGCCGCGAACTGGATCGTGAGAAGCTGGAAAAGAGCTTCAACGCCTGCCTCGCGACGGCCTGATCGTTTGGCCCCGTCACCCCGGTGCCACACCGGGGTGCGGCTGCGTCCGTCATCCGCCCGACGCGCGTTCTTCGACACCGTACACGGCAGTTGACAATCATTGACACTCCGGCGCTCCGGGCTCACCCCCCTCTGTCCTGCCGGACATCTCCCCCTCAAGGGGGGAGATCGGCCCGTGGCGAGGTTTCGCACCTCTCGACGGTCGAGAATGAAGTGACAAGAAAGCGTCTTGCCGATCTCCCCCCTTGAGGGGGAGATGTCCGGCAGGACAGAGGGGGGTGAGCCCGGAGCGCCGGCGCGTCAATGATTTTAACTGTCGTGTAGGGTGGTTCCTCTACCACAAATCGCTCTATCTCCTTGATTTCACGAATCGTCCGAACGTAAAAGCGGTTCCGCTTTTGCCTTAAATGCTTTAGAACCATGCCTGCCGCCGGGGTCGACATCGTCGCCCCATCCGACACAGATACGAAAGACCGATGCCTCATGCCGACTGTTGCCCCGCTTGATATCGAAGGCCACGTGGTCTCGACCCATTTTCTCGGCGACATTCCCCTGTTTGCCACCGCCGCCGGCACCATTCACCGGCTGGATGGCGGCGAGAAGGTGACTGAGGCGCATGACGGGCTTCTGACCTGCGTGCGCGATCCCTATAGCGCCACCCTGCTTTCCGGCGGTGAAGACGGCCGCGTGCTGCGCATCGGCCATGACGGCAGCATCGGCGAAATCGCCAATGTGCCGCGCAAATGGGTGGGCGTCGTTGCCGGGGGGCCGCAGAAGGCTGTCGCTTATGGCGTCGGCAAATCCAGTTTCGTCCGGCTGTCGGACGGCACGGTCAAGGAATTCAAGGAAGAGCGCACGGTGGAGGCCATCGCGTTTGCGCCCAAGGGCCTGCGCATTGCCGTTGCCCGTTATAACGGTGTGACATTGCACTGGGTGGCGACCGCCGGCGATCCCGTCGATCTGGAATGGAAGGGCGCCCATACGGGCGTCACCTTTTCGCCCGATGGCAAGTTCCTCGTCACTACCATGCAGGAAAATGCCCTGCACGGCTGGAAGATGGAAGCCACCAAGGGCGGCATGGAAGCCCGCCATATGCGCATGACGGGTTATCCCGCCAAGGTCAAATCCGTCTCCTGGTCGGCAAAGGGCAAATGGCTCGCCTCTTCCGGCGCGCCGGCCGCCATCGTCTGGCCGTTTGCCGGCAAGGACGGCCCGATGGGCAAGGCCCCGGAAGAACTCGGCAGCCGCGCCAACATCATGGTCACCAATGTCGCCTTCCACCCCGTGGAAGATGTGCTCGCCATCGGCTTCATCGACGGCATGATCCTCGGCGTTCGCCTTGCCGATGGCAAGGAAGCCCTGCTGCGCCGCCCCGGCAAGGGCGCCATCACCGGCATGGACTGGAGCGCCACCGGCAAGCTGCTCGCCTTTGCTTCGGAAGCCGGGGATTGCGGGATCATCGATATTTCGGCTTGAGGGATGGACGCGAGGGGGTAACAGGCCGCGCTACTCCCCCACCTGCCGCCGCGTCAGAAACAGGAGCAGCAAGGCTGCGCCCGCGCCAGCCGAAGCGAGCCGGATCGAGACGCCGAAACTCGCACATTGCGATACGAAGCCCATCAGCGGCACCGCAAAAAGCGCGGCGAGGAAAATGGAGTTCATGTATAGCGCCGTCGCCCGGGCCGTGCGGCCGCGCGCAAAGCCCTGCACGAAAGTAAGGCAAGTGCCGGCACAAAGGCCGTAATAGGCGCCTTCCAGCGCCGCACCCGCGATCATGGCCGGCAATGTGGTGACCGAGGCGATGACGTTGAAGGCGACGATGGCCATCACCGCCGAAACGCCCAGAAGCAGGCGGGCGCTGAAGCGGCGCATCATTCGCGGCGCAAGCAGGATGAACAGAACCTCCATCGCGCATTTGACGCTGAGCGACAGGCCCGGCACGTAATCCGGCAAGCCGACCTCCCGCACCAGAAACACCGGCAGGGCCGAGGCGCAGAGAGCATGGGCAAAAGACATGCAGAAGCTGGCCGCCGCCGCCAGAAGCAGCGGCAGGTTGCGCCCCGTACCGTCGTCACCCGCCTGTCGCCGCTCCATCGGGCTGGTCTGGTCGCGCGGCACGACCGTAAGGGCAAGCCCGCCCCAGACGACCGCCATCAGCATGGCATTCACGAACACGGCCTTCGCGCCGGCAAGATCGAAGATCAGATAGGCGGCAGCGGGAACCAGCATCCATGCCAGCGACACCATCGTTCGCAGGAAGGCATTATAGGCGGCCGTATCCAGCGCCTTCACCCGGCCATGATACCGGCCGTAACTGAAAATGAGCGTGCTGGCGGCATTGGAAAGCCCCATGCCGGTCGCCGTTATCGCCACCAGCAGCGCCAGATGCCCGAAACTCGCCGCAGCCGCCGCGACAAAAGCGCCGCACACGGAAAGCATCAACAACGGCCTCACCCGCACCCCGGCATCGACACGCTCGCCATAAACACGGCTGGCGGCAATCGAAGCCAGCGCCGCCGTCACGCTGTAAAAACCGACGGTCGCCGGCGGATGGCCGAGCACCTGGATGATGTAAAAACCGATAAATGGCACAACAGCCGCATTGGTGCTGCCGGCAATAAAAACCAGCAGGGCGATCAAATAGGCCTGACGATCGAAAGCGCCCGGCGAAGTGCTTTTCTGGAGCATGGGAATCGACTGAAGGCTGGGAGGCGGGACGGGATGGCGGCGACCACCATCACATCAAAAAGGCCCGCTGTTCAAGCCTGCTTGGAAAGCAGGATGCGGTTTCATTGCCGGTTAAAGGCGAAGCCGCTTCTTTTATGCCGGGCCTGGCTGCCGCCCTGGGGCTGGACGCAAGCCCTCAACCGCAAGCCCGTGTCACTCAATTAGAAGCACCTGCCCGGCGGTTTTTCTTGCCGCCGGGCTGGTTATGGATCGATATGCGTCGAACTGTCGCCCCCGATACCGCCACCGCAAAGATGGGCGACCCTCTTCGGAAACGAAAATCCGCAAATCAGAACTTTACGCCGAGACCGACGCTGACGACATGTTCGCTGAGCTTTCCATCGGCGGAAATGCCCCGGACAGTGTAGGTTTCCTTGCCGAAGTCGTTGTAACGATATTCGAGACGGCCGAATACGTTGTCGGTGAAGGCGTAATCGATGCCGGCGCCAATCGTCCAGCCATTCAGCATCTTGCTGGTATTGCCGAAGGGCGTCTTGATCTCGCTGTCCGTCGCGGTGTAACCACCGGCGGTGTAGATCAGGGCGCGGTCGACCGCATAGCCGGCACGCAGGCGCGCGGAGCCGTTCAGGCCCGAGGAAACCTTGCTGAGGTTGATCGTCTTTTTGCCCCAGGCATAACCGAGATCACCCTCGACACCGAGAATGACGGACGGCGCGACTTCGGCATTGTAACCGGCAAAGCCCGCAAAGCGAGCGCCATCGAAACTGTGCTTGTCGGTCTCACCGTCTTCAGTCGTTTTCAACCGCTCCCAGCCATAGCCGCCGGAAACACCGGCGTAAAAACCGTCCCAGGAGAAGGCAGGCGCGGCATCGTTGACGACAGGTGCTGCCGGAACGTCGCTGACGGCATCGGCAGCAATGGCTGCGCCGGAAAGAACGCCGAGCGCGGCGAGCGCGAGAAATGATTGTTTCAACATGAAAATAGCTCCTTCAAAACTTCCTTACCCGCCGAAATGCGAGCCGCGAACATACCCGCCACCGAAATCACAATCACAAATGGCGAGTCGTGGACACGTGTTAATTGAAACATCCAAAAGTTAAAAGCAAGTAACAACAGCAGCAAAATTGAAAGTATTTTAAAATATAGATCATATTTTTACTTTATAATTCATTTATTAACAATACAGAAATTAGAATATAAAAATATAAATATGCATCGGCGCACACCCGTTTCCGAAGCCGTCACGGATCGGCGGACACAAGGTGCTGATGGAGCATCCAGAATAAAAAAAGAGGGCCGCGAGGCCCTCTTCCAGTCATGCGATGCGCCGTTTGTTTTTGCCGGAAACGCCATGCGTCAAACACACGCAACTCAAGGATCATTGCCGGCTTATGCGCTGCGCGCATCGTCTGCGTCGAAAATCCCTGATGATTTTCGAGCTGTTGCGTTGGAGCGGGATGGAGAAAAGTCCGATGGTTTCGCCATCCCGTTCCACCTTTCGGTTAGTGGCGGCGCTTTTTGCCGCCGTCATTCTTGTTGTCGATGACATCGACGGACGTCTTGTTGCCGTTCAGCACACCGTTCAGGATGCCGGTCTTGTTGCCATTCAGGATCCCGTTATTGGACAGGATGCCGCTGACACCCAGATCGATGCTGGGCGAGACGACGACAAGGGCGCCGCCCTTGTTGCTGTTGCCGGACAGGGTGCCTCCCAGAAGACCGCCCGCATTGGCCTGACCAACGGAAGCGACAGTAAGAATAGCGGCTACACAAGCGAACTTTGCAATCATTTCTCTCTCCTCTTTTGTTTGATCACGCCATCTGGCGTAACTGAACTGTATATTTAGAGGATTCTAATTCAAGCAAAGGCTAATATTACAATAAACGATTAACACTAATACTTGTGATTTTAATAAAATTTTACATATCGCATCTTCGCACTTGCGCCCCTTGTTCAAACAATGCCGGTCGACACCTGCATCGCGACAGTAAAGCGGTGTGGGAAACTTTATTAACCATCCAAATATAAGATATTGCTTAATTAGAGACCGGAGATGCGCATGGGACTGGGGGGATATATCGCGCTTGTTCTCGGGCTTGCCTGCGCCTGCGGCGCGCGGGCGGGGGAAAAGGCCGATGAGCACAATGTCACCTATAAATCCGGCATTGCTTATGACAGCAATTATTTCGCCGACACCAACCGGCTGAGCGCGATTTCGCTGCGCGCCGGCTTCGGGCTTAACGGCAAGATCGCGCTGGAAGGGGCAGAGCTGCGTTATTCGCTCGAGCAGGAAGAGGTTCGCCTGCCCCGTTATCGTTTCGCCAATGAACATAACACCATCGCGGCGCTGGGGCTGACGAAACGATTTTCCGAGAAGCTGGAATGGGCCCTTGAGCTGCGCGGCACCCGCAGCGATGCCGGCGATATTTTCCTGCACCTGCCGGAAGAAGACATTGGTTACCGGCAGCTGGATCACAAGCTGGAGGCATCTTCCCAGCTCGGCATCCTCGCCCTTGGCGGCAAGAACACGCTGACGGCAAGCCTCGCCAGCCTGATGAAAGGCAAGGCGCGGTTCCGCCCCGCCTATTTCCTGCCCACCCGACTGGAAGCGAACGAGGCGCTTTTATCCCTGAAGGCCGAACATGCACGATCACTCGGCGGCGGCGAGGCCGGGCTGACGCTTGCTTACGATCGTATCGCCGTCCCTGAGGGGCAGCAGGAAAAATATGAACGTTTCCCGGCCAACACGCTGCGAGGTTCTCTGGCCTATGGTTACAGGTTTTCCGACCGTTTCGCGGTTCTGGCCGAAGCGGGCTTCACATCCATTTCCGGCGATGAGATCAGCGACAAGGTGAAGCGCACCCGCCCCTATCTGCGGGCCGAGGCCGAGGTGAAAGCCACCGAGCGCATCGCCTTCGGCGCGGGCTTTTCGCAGGACTATGCGCTTTTCGACCCGGATGACCCGATTGCCGAATTCCATCGCCGCTTTCAATTCGTCATCAAAAGCAGGCTCACCGAAAAGGTGGGGCTCGATCTTGCGCTGCACCGGGTCCACAAGGACTGGATCTATTATAATTACGATACCAGCGAGCGCCGGCTGGTCGCGACGCTCTCCTTCGATACCGGCAAGAACAGCAAGCTGGAGGTGGAGTTCAACCGCCTGCTGCATGGCGAGCGCGATACCGATCTTGCCTATAGCGGCTCCAGCATCACCTCGCGTTTCAGCGGTACCTTCTGAAATTTAAGGTCAGCCCGCGCGAAGGATCAGCCGCATCAGGTCGAAATTCGGTCCCAATTTCTGCTAGAGTCGGGCCTTCCAGATTCGAAGGCAGGACAGACCGGATAATGAACAGACGTTTTTTGCTCCTCGCGGCCGGCCTTGCCTGCGTTCCCGTCGCCGCGGCGGCGCATCCGCATATCTTTGCCGAAGCCCGCATGGAAATCGTCGAGGGGCCGAACGGCACCGTTCAGGAAGTGCGCAACATCTGGCGTTTCGACGAGATGTTCTCGGCAAGCGTGGTGATGGACTACGACAAGAACAGCGATCTGAAGCTCGACAAGGACGAGCTGGCCGAGATCGGCAATACCGTTCTGGAATCGCTCGCCGAATATTCCTACTACACCTTCATCACCGCCAATGGAAAACCGGTGGAATTTGGGAAGCCCGAGGCCATTCACGTGGACTATAAGGATCAGCAGATCCTGATGTTCTTCTCCGTGAAGCCGACAAAGCCTCTGGCCGTCAAGGGCAAGCTCAGCTTCGGCGCCTGGGATCCGACCATGTATACGGCAATCGATTTCGCCAAGGACGGCGATATCGCCACGCAGGGTAAGGACCTGAATGCCTGCAAGCATCATGTCGTCCGTCCCGATCCCGACGAGGTGATCTCGCAGAACCAGGGCACGCTCACCGACGCCTTCTTCAACGATCCGACCGGCACCGACATGACCAAGCTCTTCGCCACCCGGCTGGAGGTCTCATGCTGAGCCGCAGGGCCGGCCTCTTCGCAGTCGCCATTGGCCTCATTGCCGTGGCCGGTGCGGCCCATGCGCAATCGCCGCTCGGCATCGGCTCGGCCGAGCCTTCCTTTTCCGTCGGCGGCCCCTTCGCCCCGCTGATGCAATGGATCAACGTGCACCAGCAGATGTTTTATCGGGCACTGACCGGCGCGTTGAAGGCCATGCGTGAGGATGGCTGGGCGCTCAGCTCGCTGATCGGCCTCTCCTTTGCTTATGGCGTTTTCCATGCCGCCGGTCCCGGCCACGGCAAAGCGGTCATTTCGTCCTATATGATCGCCAATGAGACGCAGCTGAAACGCGGCATTCTCATTTCCTTCGTTTCGGCGCTCCTTCAGGGTGCGGTTGCCATCGGCCTCGTCGGCGCAGCGTGGCTGGTGCTGCGCGGCACCTCCATCACCATGACCAAGGCGACGCAGGCGATGGAGATCGCCAGCTTCGCCATGGTGGCGCTGTTCGGCGCCTGGCTGCTGGTGCGAAAACTCTGGTCGCTGCGTATCCGGCGCGAGCCTGTCGCGGTTTTCGCGCCGGCAGGTGAAACCGCGGCCGGCAGAACCAGCGGCATGGGCACGGGCCTCCGGTTTCAGGGCAAGCCGGTTTTTGCCGATCACGACCATGACGGCACGGGCGATCTCTGCGCCGCCTGCGGTAAATCCCATGCGCCCGATCCGATGCTGCTCAAGGGCAAGAACTTCAGCCTGCACGAGGCATGGTCCGCCATCATCGCCGTGGGGCTCAGGCCCTGCTCTGGCGCGATCATCGTCATGAGCTTCGCGCTTCTGAACGGGCTTTATCTCGGCGGTGTGCTCTCCGTCCTCGCCATGTCGCTCGGCACGGCCATAACGGTATCGCTGCTCGCCATCATGGCCGTCTCGGCAAAAGGCCTCGCCGTGCGTTTCGCCGGCCCCGGCAGCCGCATGGCAGCCGGCATCAGCCATGCGATAGAGATCGCCGGTGCGCTGTTCGTGCTCATCATGGGGCTGTTGCTGCTCGGCGCGTCGCTTCAGCTCTAACCGTCACGGCGACGCTGGTAACGGGCGCGCAGCCAGAACAGCAGGAAGAAACACAGTACCGCCACCGTGCCGAAGGCAGCGGCGAGCCAGGGCGAATAATCGCCGAGCCACAGCATGATCTTCGGCATGACGAAGAAGACCAGCCCGAAACCGACGATGATGAGGGCGGCGGCGAAGGCCGGCGACCAATCCTTCTTGCCGGGGCGCGGCTTTTCAAGCGCAGGCTTTTCAGGCGCCGAGTGTTCAGGCAATGGCATCGGCAAACTCCGCACGGATATCCTCAAGCTTGCGCTTCTGCGCGCCATCGGCCGCAAAATTCTCCGGCGAAAGCCAGGCTTCGAAGGCCTTGCCGATCAGCGGCCATTCGCCGTCGATCATGGAAAACCACGCCGTATCGCGGTTCTGGCCCTTCGAGATCATATGCTGGCGGAAAACGCCCTCGAAGGTGAAGCCATAACGCTTCGCCGTGATCTTGGAGGGCTCGTTTTCATTGTGGCATTTCCACTCGTAACGGCGATACCCCAGATCCTCGAAAACATGTTTCGCCATCAGGTAATGCGCCTCGGTGGAAAGAGGCGAGCGCTTCATCTTCGCGCCATGGGCGACAGAGCCGACCTCGACCACGCCATTGGCGGGATCGGGCCGCATGTAGCTCGCCATGCCGACGATATCGCCGGTGGCGTTTTCAACGAAGACCAGCGTGACCCAGTTGAGCTTCTGCCCTGCGCCGACGAGCCAGTCGCCGAAAGCGTCGGCATCGGGAAAGGCGCTTTGCGGGAAATATTTGAGCAGTTCATTCACGCCCTCGCCACCAAGTGCGGCCCAGAGCCTTGCGAGATGTTTTTCGCGATCAAACGGCTCCGCCGTCACGTAACGGCCCTTCAACACCACCGGCTGCGGCGGCGGACATCCCTTGAAATCACTCAGATCGCGCATTCTCTTCCCCATTTGCTGGGAGAAGGATTAGGGCAAGCGGGGCGGGATGACAACAGTGCATGTGTCGGGTCGGCGGGTGCGGTTTACCCCCTCTGCCCTGCCGGGCATCTCCCCCTCAAGGGGGGAGATCGACCTGCGGCGACCTCTCGGCCATCTTCAACGTTGCGAGTGAGCGAGTGTTTCCTTCTGGCTGATCTCCCCCCTTGAGGGGGAGATGCCCGGCAGGGCAGAGGGGGGTGAACCGCGCCCGCCGAGGCTATCCTCAAACCTTCGCCGCCACCACCGTCGCCTCAATGTGGTCCACCAGCGCATCCGGCAGCCCAAGCCGCCCGGCCAGGAGGTCGAGATAGCCCCTCTCCGCCCGCGTATCGGCCTCGATGGCAAGCCGCGAGGCGGTGTAAAGCTCCACCTTCTGCTCTTCCGTGCGGGCGGCAGCCACCAGCGCGTCGATGTCGAGCGGATCGGCCAGTTCCTTTTCGAGGAAACGCTCGGCCTCTGTATCAAGGCCGGAGACCTGCACCTTGTCCATGATGTTGGCGCGCTCCTTGTCATCGATATGACCGTCGGCCTTGGCGGCGGCGATCATCGCCTGGATGAGTTTCAGCGCGAAATCATTGGAAAGAGCTGGCGATTGCGGGTGGAAGGCGGAATCGGCCGGCGGGGCGAGAAGCTCCGGTTCGGGCTTCGGCGCGGCTTCAGGCGCTTGGCCGGACTTGTAATTCTTGTAGGCGAGGTAACCGAGACCGGCGATGGCGGCCACGCCGCCGATGGTGGCGACATTGCCGGCAAGCTTGCGGCCGGTCTTCGTGCCCAGAATGGCGGCGGCGAGCGCGCCGGCCTTCAGAGGATTGTTCTTGGCGATATCGGCGGCCTGCCCGGCTCTGTCACGGACGCTTCCCGAAAGGCCCGGCACCTGCGAGCCGAGGAATTGTTCAAGAAGCTTCTTGGCGTCGAACATCAAAATCTCCTGTAGAGGTCAAATCTACAGGGGAGATAGGAAGCCGTGGGCCGAATACAAATGTCAAACCCGCTCACGCCTTCGTGAACGGGTTTGACAGGATGCAAATCAGGCGCGCAGTGCGGCGGCTTCGGCGGCAAGCTTGGTGATGCCCGCCCAGTCACCCGTCGCCACCAGTTCGCGCGGGGCAACCCAGGAGCCGCCGACGCAGACGACGTTCGGAAGGGAGAGGTAATCATTGGCGTTCTTGAGCGACACGCTGCCGGTCGGGCAGAAGACCGTGCCGGCGAGCGGCGAGGACAGCGCCTTGAGGTAGGGTGCGCCGCCGGCCTGTTCGGCCGGGAAGAACTTCAGCACCTTGTAACCCTCGTCGCGCAGCGCCATGACTTCGCTGGCGGTGGCAGCACCTGGAAGCAGCGGCACTTTGGAACCGCGCGCGGCTTCCAGCACGCTTTTATTGATGCCGGGGCTGACGATGAAGGTGGAGCCGGCTTCCGCCGCCGCTTCGAAATCCCGGGCATTGAGAATGGTGCCGGCGCCGACATTCGCACCCTCCACTTCCGCCGCAACCGCGCGGATGGCATCCAAGGCTGCCGGCGTGCGCATGGTTATCTCGATTGCCTTCAGGCCACCTGCGACCAAAGCGCGCGCAAGCGGCACGGCGGAAGCGGCGTCATCCACGATCAGCACCGGCACGACCGGCTGGAGCTTGAGGATGGAGAGCAGTTTTTCGGATTCCTGGGCCAAGATGAGCCTCCCTTGCGCAATTGAAACGATTGAAATTCCGTCTACCGATTAGCCTGCCTCGGCTTTCATGTCGAGGCGCGCCAGCCGCATTTTTACCCAGATACTTCAATCAATTCGCTTCATCGCACTATCATATTGCGATAATCTGGCGCCCCAGTTCGCGGAGACAGCATGGCCAAGGAAATTGAACGGAAGTTTCTTGTTGCAGGCGGTGAATGGCGCAATGAGGTCACGCATAGCATGGCTTTCCGGCAGGCATATGTCGCCTCGATGGAAAACCGCTCGGTCCGGGTCAGGATCGTCGACCAGCGCGATGCGACCCTGACCATCAAGATCGGCGCAAGCGCGCTTGTTCGCGACGAATATGAATATTCCATCCCCCTCAAGGACGCCGAAGAGCTGATGGCGAGCGCGCCGGGCGTGGTGATCGAAAAAACCCGCCACACCGTCGATCATGGCGGCTTCACCTGGGAAGTGGATGTTTTCGAAGGGAAATATCACGGGCTGGTGGTGGCGGAAGTGGAAATGAACGACGAGAATGCCGATCCCGATCTGCCGTCCTGGCTGGGCAGGGAAGTCACCGGAGACAAGCGCTTCTCCAACCAGTCGCTCGCCATGGACTGTCCGAACGGAGACCTGCCGGATGCCCTTCAGAATTGATCCGAAAAAGCCCTTCGACAATGAAATCCGTCGGGCCGGGCTGGAGCTGATCGACGATACGGTCACGATCCTTCGCGACCAGCCGTCCGGATCGCACGAGGCCGTGCACGACGCCCGCAAGCGGTTCAAGCGGCTGCGCGCCCTCTATCGCCTCATCCGCAAGGCGGCGCCGGATTTCGGCCGCGAGGAAAACGCCCGTATTCGCGATATCGCCCGCTCCCTCGCCTTTGCGCGCGATGCGACGGCGCTGGTGGAAACAGCGGAATATCTCGAGGCCTTCGCGCGTTCCGATGCGCAGGGCGAAGCGCTGCGCTCGATCACCGCGATGCTGCGCGCGCGCCGCGACGACGCCATAGAACACGAAGCGGGTCTCGACGAGGCCATTGCCGCCGCCATTGCCGGCTGCGGGGAAGCGCGCAGGAAGCTTGAGGACCTGTCGCTGCCGGATGAGTTAAAAGATACCGCCCGGCTGCTGAGAAGCGCCTGGGCGAAACAGAGAAAAAGGGCGCGCAAGGCGCTCACCGACTGCCATAAGCAGGCCGACGCCGAGCATTTCCATGAATTGCGCAAGTCCGGGCAGGCCTATTGGATGCATCTTGGCCTGATGCGCCGGCTCTGGCCTTCCGCCATGCGCGCCAAGCGGGCCGATACCAAGCGGCTGGTGGATATTCTCGGCCACGAGCACGATCTCTCGGTTCTTGCCGCCGTCGCCGACCGCGAACCGGAGCGTTTCGGCAATGGCGAGCGGCTGGCCCTGCTGCTCGATGCGATCATCGAGAGGCAGCAGGCGCTGCGCACGGAAGGCCTTGCGCTGGCTAACGAGGTGTTTTCCGAATCCGCCCGCACCGAAAGCCGCATCGTCGGCCTGTTGTGGCGGCAGGCGGCGAAATAGGCTAACGCCACTTTCGGCGCTCACCCACCTCCGTCATTCCGGCCTTGAGCCGGAATCCAGCCAGCCCAAGTCCTTGGGCTGAAAAGATTCTCTCCGCCGCGCAGACGCGCGTCGGCTGGATTCCGGCTCAAGGCCGGAATGACGGAGGCGCCAATGCAACACCCTGTTGCCTGCACACGGCGGCAGGAGCGACAGAAAGCCCGCAAACCCTCCCGATTTGACGATTTTCAAAATACCCGAACCCACCGATAAATATTGCTTTGCGGCCGCCGTCGCTGTATTTCAGCGCCCATGACCGACACGACCATTCTCCCCCGCCCGGAAGTCTCTGGTGATTTCCTTGTGGCCGCGCTTTATCATTTCGCCCGCCTGCCGCGGTTCGAGAGCCTGCGCGAGCCGTTGTTTGCGCTCTGCCAGGAAAACGGCGTCAAGGGCACGCTGCTGCTTGCTGCCGAAGGTATCAACGGCACCATTGCCGGGCCGGATGCGGGCATTCACGCCGTGCTCTCCTTCCTGCGCGCCCAGCCGGAATTTACCGCGCTGGAGCACAAGGAAAGCCGCGCCTCGCACATGCCTTTCGTGCGGCTGAAGGTGAAGCTCAAGAAAGAGATCGTCACCATGGGCGTGCCGGATATCGATCCGAACCGCATCGTCGGCACCTATGTCGAGGCGCGCGACTGGAACGAGCTGATCTCCGATCCGGATACGATCGTCATCGACACCCGCAACGATTACGAGACCGCCATCGGCGTCTTCAAGGGTGCGGTCGATCCGCAGACGAAAACCTTCCGCGAGTTTCCCGACTGGGTGAAGAACAATCCCGGCCTGCACAACAAGCCGAAGATTGCCATGTATTGCACTGGCGGCATTCGCTGCGAAAAGGCCACGGCCTTCATGAAGGAACAGGGTTTCGATGAGGTCTATCACCTCAAGGGCGGCATCCTGAAATATCTGGAAGAAGTGCCGGAAGAAGAAAGCCTGTGG
This sequence comes from Agrobacterium sp. CFBP 3001, assembly GCF_027871605.1. Classification (NCBI taxonomy): domain Bacteria; kingdom Pseudomonadati; phylum Pseudomonadota; class Alphaproteobacteria; order Hyphomicrobiales; family Rhizobiaceae; genus Agrobacterium; species Agrobacterium sp. CFBP 3001. The sequence goes on along the minus strand of NZ_JAQAHD010000009.1, from coordinate 96,519 downwards.
GAAGGCGCCTGCTTCGTCTTCGACGAGCGCGTCTCCGTGGTGCACGGCCTTGCCGAAGGCGACCACCAGCTTTGCCACGCCTGCCGCAATCCGATCACACCGGAAGTGCGCCTATCCCCCAAATTCGAGGAAGGCGTGTCCTGCCCGAGCTGCTACGATGACCGCAGCGAAGAGGACCGCCAGCGCTTCCGCGACCGGCAGCAGCAGATCGAACTGGCCAAGAAGCGCGGCGAGCGGCATCTGGGGCGGTAAGCCGGACTGCACCGCGATTGCATGTGGATCGAGCGTGTTGCGCCTGACGTTCTTCTCCCCGGCGGGGAGAAGAAAGGGGCCGCACTTTCAGGCCATCAAAAATCGCTGAAATAAACCCGTGCGACCTTCACGCCCCTGCCCGCAACGCAAAGAGCGGTGCGTCCTGCCCATCCAGCATGGCGGTGATCTCTTCCGCCGCGACCGGTTTCGAGAACAGGTAACCCTGCAACTCATCGCAGCCGCACAGATGCAGGATGGCCGCCTGCTCTTCCGTTTCCACGCCTTCAGCCGTCACCGGAATATCGAGCGACTTTGCCAGCGCCACGGTGGCCTGCAGCATTTCCAGCGACCGGCCGCCCTTGTCGAGCGCCATGATCAGCGAACGGTCGATCTTCATCCGGTCGAAACCGAAGCGGCGCAGATAACCGACGCTGGCGAAGCCGGCGCCGAAATCGTCGAGCGCTATATGCAGGCCAAGCTGCTTCAGCTTGTCGATGGCCGCACTCGCCCGCTCCGGATGCTGGATGAAATAACCTTCCGTCATTTCCAGCCGCAGCCTTTCGGGCGGCGTCTGCGTCGCGTCGAGAATATCGGCCACATGGCCAGAGAAGGCCGGATTGCGGAACTGCACGGGAGAGATATTCACCGAGAGCTTGATGGAGGGCCATTGCTGCGCCGTCTCGCAAGCCTTGTGCAGGACGAGAAGGCCGAGCCGGTCGATAAGGCCGCTGGTTTCGGCAGCGGCAATGAAGATATCCGGCGGCACGAAGCCATATCCCGGCCGCTGCCAGCGGGCCAGCGCCTCCACCCCGGTAATACAGCGCGTGGCGGCGCTGACGACCGGCTGATAGACCACCTGTATCTCGTCGTTCAAAATGGCGGAGCGAAGATCGGCTTCGAGCTGCAGCTTTTCCTCGCGCAGCGCATCCATCTTCAGCTCATAGGAAACGTAACGCCCGCGCCCGTTCTCCTTGGCCTGATACATGGCCATATCGGCACGCCGCAGCAACTCCTCGCCATTGATGTCGCCTGCGCGTGAAACCGAGGTGCCGATGCTGCAACCGATGCTCGCCACCCTTTCACCGATGCTGAAAGGCTCGGTAAAGAGTTCGAGAAGCGCCAGACACAGTTTGCGGCCTTCGGCCCAGACGTCGTTGCCCTGAATGGCGATGGCGAACTCGTCGCCGCCGAGCCGCGCCAGCACCGCGCCTTCCGGCACCAGCACTCTCAGCGCCGCCGCCACGCCCTTGATCAGCCGGTCGCCGGCGGCATGGCCGTAGGAATCGTTGATTTCCTTGAAACCATCGAGATCGAGATAGAGCAGCTTGATATCCGTCTTGTCATGGCGGCCCCTGTCGACCATGCGGTTCAGCCTGGCGAAGAGGCCGGCGCGGTTGCTGAGCCCGCTCAGCCGGTCGCGCAGCGCCTCCTCCCGCGCCGCCGCCTCATCCGCCTTCAGGCGGTCGAGCGTGGCCGAACCGATGATGAGCAGCACCAGAAAAAACGTGCCGGCAATGCCAAGCGCGGTAAAGACGACCGGACGCGCCTCATGAAAGCTGACATCTCCCGGCAGGTGCGACCGCCAGACGAGCCGGGCCAGCACCTCCCCCAGCGGATTGACGATATCCACATGGTTGGCGGCAGGCCCGTCGCCATATTGCAGTTCCAGACCGTCGATGACGTAATTGCGGGCAAGCTTGTCCACCGTCGCCTGCTTGAGATGACGGGCGAAAACCAGGTAACGCCGCTCCGCACCGACAGGCGGCAGCGCCCCGGACTTCATCCGCACGAGCGCAACCCCCGCGGCGGCGACGCCATCGCCGGTCTTGACGAAGCCGGTCACCTGCGAAGTGATACCCGGACGCATGGAACGCACGCGCTCGATCATTTCCCTGAGGCCGCCGGCAAAATAGGCGTCCGGCTTCCATGCCACCGGCTTGCCGTCCTGATAGGCCATGCGGACCTTGCCGTCCTCATCGATGACCACGGCGGTATCGAAGAGATCGTTATTGACCGTCATCTCACCATAATTGCTTGCCACCCAGTCGAAACGATCAGGGGCATAGACATATTCGGCGGCATCGTCCCAGGCGGCGTAGTCATTCAGCGTCGCGCCGAGCTGCTCGCGAAAGGTGACGAGGGCGCCCGCCGTCGTCTCGCGCGAACGGGCATTGTCGAGCAGGTTGGCCTTTTCCCGGACCTGGCTCAAGGCGGATAAAACCAGCGCGGTGACGATGATAAGCACCAGCGCGAAGGTGGACAATACGACGCCCACGGCGGTTCTGCGCCCGACCGGCAAATAGTCCCCAATGTTGCGCGGCGCAATCCGCATAAAATCCCCTTCGAAAGCCTCATCTTCCGAAGGAAACATTCAAAAGCGGTTAAGCCGCATTGTGGCCCCGCCCCAAAAAACCACGGGTATAAAACGACAGTCTGGCAAAGGCGCTGAAAAATCCTTCCCTGAAATGCCCCGGGTTTTTCATGGAAGGCGGATTTGCATCAATCCGGGAAAGAAAAAACCTCCCCCGCGAACGGGAGAGGTCGTGATTTTTTTAGACCGGGATGGCGACAAGTGTCAGCGGTTTTCGCCTTAAATACCGGTCTGAGCCAGTGCTGGAGCGACTTACCAGGACGGGATGACCGTGCCGTTGTACTTTTCCAGAATGAAGGCCTTCACTTCCGGGCTCTGGTAGGATTCAACCAGCGTCTTCACCCAGGGCTTGTCCTTGTCCTGCGCACGAACGGCGATGACGTTCGCGTAAGGGGACTTTTCGCTTTCGATGGCGATGGCGTCCTTCTTCGGGTTCAGGCCGGCAGCCGTGGCATAGTTGGTGTTGATGACCGAAGCGTCGGTATCGTCAAGCGAGCGCGGCAGCTGGGCGGCGTCGAGTTCAACGATCTGGATGTTCTTCGGGTTTTCGGTGATGTCGGCAGGCGTTACCTTGAGGCCGGCCTCTTCCTTGACCTTGAGCACGCCCTTGGACGCGAGAACCAGGAGCGCGCGGCCGCCATTGGTCGGGTCGTTCGGAATGCCGACGGTTGCGCCGTCCTTCAGCTCGTCGAGGTTCTTCACCTTCTTCGAATAAACGCCCATCGGGGTGGTGATGGTGGTGCCGACGCTGACGAGATCGAACTTGCGGTCAGCGATCTGGTTGTCGAGGTAAGGCTGGTGCTGGAAGGAGTTGGCCTGCAGCTCGCCATCGGCCAGCGCCTGGTTCGGCACGACATAGTCGGAGAATTCGACGATATCGATATCGAGACCCTTGGCAGCCGCGATCTTCTTCACCTGCTCCATGATCTGCGCATGCTCGGCGGGGGTTACGCCGATCTTGATGGTCTCGGCCAGCGCTTGACCGGCGGTGAAGAGAGCGGCGAGCGAAGCCGCGAGAATGAGTTTCTTCATGGGTGTCTCCTTGGGTTGTTATTATAAACGCAGTTAATTCTTCCGGGTCCGCTTGTCGAAGCTGCGAGCCAGCCTGTCGCCGGCGCTCTGCACCAGCTGTACCAGCACGATCAGCACCAGAACCACGACCAGCATCACATCCGGCATGAAGCGCTGGTAACCGTAGCGGATGCCGAGATCGCCCAGCCCGCCGCCGCCGACCGCGCCGACCATGGCCGAATAACCGATGAGGCTGACCAGCGTGAGCGTGAGCGCCAGCGTGATGCCGGGCTTGGCTTCGGCCAAAAGCACCTTGGTGACGATCTGTAGCGGTGTCGCACCCATGGCACGCGCGGCTTCGATGAGCCCCTTGTCCACCTCCCGGATCGCCGCTTCCACCAGCCTTGCGATGAAGGGTACGGTTGCGACCGTCAGCGGCACGATGGCCGCGCTGGTGCCGATGGAAGTGCCGGCGACGAGGCGGGTGAAGGGAATGATCGCCACCACCAGAATGATGAAGGGCGTGGAGCGCGCGGCGTTCACGACGAGGCCGAGGATCCGGTTGGTCATCGGCGCCGGAAACAGCTCGCCCTTGCCGCTGGTGGCAAGGAAAACACCCATAGGCACGCCGATCAGCGAGCCGACGATGCCGGCAACGGCGACCATGTGCAGCGTCTGCAACAGGCCCTTGGAGAGAAGGCTGAACAGCATATCAGGCGACATAACCGAGCACCTCCGTGTGAAGACCGGTCTCAGCATAAAAGCGATTGGCGCGGGCGGTGACATCCGCCGAGGCCGGATAGGAGACGACCAGCGAGCCAAAGGGCTGGCCGGAAATTTCCTCGATGGTGCCGGCAAGGATGTTCACGTCCGGGCCGATTTCGGCGACGAGGCGCGCCGTCAGCGGCTGGAAGGCCGTCTCGCCGAAGAACACCAGACGCACCAGAACACGGTCGCCTTCCGCCGCCTGCGGTTTCAGGCCCGAAGTGACCCAATGCGGCAGCTTCACGCCGACCGAGGACGACAGCAGGCTGCGGGTGGTCTCATGTTTCGGTGCGGTGAAGATATCGAAGGTCGTGCCTTCTTCCACGATCAGGCCCCTGTCGATGACCGCCACCTGCGAGGCGATGGTCTTCACCACCTCCATCTCGTGGGTTATGAGCAGCACGGTGAGCCCCAGCTCGGCATTGATGCGCTTCAGCAGTTCAAGAATGGATTGCGTCGTTTCCGGATCGAGCGCCGATGTCGCCTCGTCGGAAAGGAGCAGCTTCGGCTGGGTGGCGAGCGCACGGGCGATGCCGACACGCTGCTTCTGGCCGCCGGAGAGTTCCGCCGGATAACGATTGGCCTTGTCCGAAAGCCCGACGAGATCGAGCAGCGGCGCAACGCGCGTTTCGATCTCCTTCTTGCCCATGCCGGCGATTTCGAGCGGCAGGGCCACATTATCGAAAGCGGTGCGCGACGACAAAAGATTGAAGTGCTGGAAGATCATGCCGACGGAACGGCGCAGCGTGCGCAGGCTCTTTTCATCGAGCGCCGCGACATCGACGCCATCAACGACCACGCGGCCGGTCGAGGGCTTTTCAAGGCCGTTGGCGAGACGGATGAGTGTGGATTTGCCCGCACCGGAGCGGCCGATGATGCCGGTGATGGAGCCTTTCGGCACCACGTAGTCGATACCGGCAAGGGCTGCGAAACCGGGCTTGCCGCCGGCGCCGCCAAAGGTCTTGGTCACGCCTTCAAACGTGACCATAGGCTCCTTTGCCGACCCTTCAGGGACCGCCTGTTCTTGGCGCGCGGGGGATGCCGCGCTGGATGGAAAACTCATTGTAAACTCTGGGAATGCGTGACGGATCGGGTCTCAAAAAATCCTGTTGCGGTGCTGAACCGCTCTCTTCATGCAGCCTTCGGGCACATTCGATGACAGCTGATTTTCCGGGTCATTTCGTCAGGCTTTCACTCAGAAATGCCGGGGATCGGCAATTCGATGGCGCATACTTGCCCGCACACGCCACCTTTTAACAGGGATGTTTTTTCAATTATCTGAAAAGAGAGGAAAAATCTACCGCAAAGCCGCGTAGGCGGCCCTGCGGCAGTCAAGATTTCGCGACGATATGAAAATCACACGCGGCTGGTGAATTCCTCGAGCGGGCGGCGCACCTTCTTCAGGTTCACCAGCCAGTCGCCTTCCGGCTGGCGATAACCGAGCGGCAGGATGGTGACGGAGCGCAGGCCCTTTTCACGCAGGCCGAGGATTTCATCGAGCTTCGCCGGGTCGAAGCCTTCCATCGGAGTGGAATCCACGCCCTCGAAAGCGGCCTGCGCCACGGCCATGCCGAAGCCGATATAGGCCTGGCGGGCGGCGTGCTCGAAATTCACATGCTGCTCGCGTTGCGGATAGGTGGAAAGCAGCATCTGGCGATAGGCTTCCCAGCCCTCATTCTTGATGCCGCGTTCTTCGTTGACCAGATCGAACATGTGGTTGATCCGCTCTTCGGTGTAATTGTCCCATGCTGCAAAGACCAGCAGATGCGAACCGTCGGTCACCTGCGCCTGGTTCCAGGCGATCTCGCGGATCTTGGCGCGCACTTCAGGATCGGTAACGACGATCACCTCGAAGGGCTGAAGGCCGCTGGAGGTGGGCGCAAGCCGCGCCGCCTCGACAATGCGCTCGACCTTGTCTTCCGACACGGCCTTGGAAGGATCCATTTTCTTGGTGGCGTAACGCCAGTTGAGTTTTTCGATAAGCATCTTCGTTTTCCCTGGGAGAACCATCCCGCCCTGCCCCTTGGACGCCAGAACGGGTGCTACGCTTTCGTAGCCCGTCTGACATAGGAGGCAGGATGGCGGGCGCAAGCAGGCACCGCGGGGTAACCGATAAAAAAGTTTGGAAAACTGATAATAAGGTGGGAGAACTTTATTGCGACGGGCGCTGACACGTCGCCTGCTACCGGATGCGGCGCGTAAAGTTCATGCACGGCCGTCCCCCAACCCTCATTCCTGTGCTTGTCACAAGAACCCAGCCGACACGCGTCTGCGTGGCGGAAAGACTCTTTTCAGCCCAAGGACTTGGGCTGGCTGGATCCCTGAGACGAGCACAGGGATGAGGGAGGTGACCGTTACTGCTTCGCCAGACCATGGTTCCCCTTCGGAAAGCCCGAAGCCAGCGCACTATACCATTTGCCGCTGTTCTTCAGCGTCCGCACCTGCGTGTCGTAATCCACATGCACGAGACCGAAGCGCATGCGGTAACCCTCGGCCCATTCGAAATTATCCATCAGGCTCCAGGCGAAATAACCGCGCATCGGATAACCGTCGCGGATGAGATCGGCGACGATACCGAGGTGTTCGGCGTAATAGTCGAGACGCGGCTGGTCATCCACCTCGCCGTTTTCGACGCCCATATTATAGCAGGCGCCGTTTTCGGTGATGTAGCAATCCGGCAGGTCGTAACGCTTGTAGAGCGTCTCCACCAGCGACTGGAGCGCCGGGGCATAGACCTCCCAGCCGATATCGGTCTTCACATCGCTGACGGCCGGAGCCGGTATCGTGGCGGGGAATTCCGCGCCCGGTGTCGCATCGTCGGCAACACGCATCGGCGTGTAATAATTCAGGCCCCACCAGTCGAGCTTCTGGCTGATGATGGAAAGGTCTTCAGCCTCCACCACCGGCATGCGGCTTCCCAGCGCTTCCATCATCTCAGCCGGATATTCGCCCTTGAAGACCGGATCAAAAAACGCACCGTTGTGGAACTGGAAGGCCCGTTCGGCGGCCTTGAGGTCAGCGTCGCTATCGGAAGCCGGGATGACGGAGTGGGCATTCAGCACCAGCCCCACCGGCACTTTCGGCGCGACATGGCGGGAGGCTTCCACGCCGAAACCATGGGCGAGATTGATGTGATGCATGGCGGCAAGGGCTGCCTCCATGTTGCGCTCGCCCGGCGCATGAATGCCATAGAGATGGCTGAGCCACACCGCGCACCAGGGCTCGTTGAAGGTCGCCACCGCATCCAGCCGGTCACCCAGACGAGCCATCACGGTCTTGGCGTATCGCTGGAAGGCGTGCGCGGTGGAGCGCGAGGCCCAGCCGCCATCGCCCATCAGCGTCAGCGGCAGGTCCCAATGGTAAAGCGTCGCATAGGTCTTGATACCCCGCGCCTTGCAGCCATCGACGAGGCGGTCGTAAAAATCCAGCCCCTTCTCGTTGATCGGTCCGAAACCATCCGGAATGATGCGCGGCCAGGCGATGGAGAAACGATAGGCCTCGACACCCATGTCCTTGATGAGATCGAGATCCTGTTCCCAGCGATTATAATGATCGCAGGCAATATCGCCATTGTGACGCCCGAAGACATGGCCCGGCATATTGCAGAAGGCGTCCCAGATGGAGGGCTTGCGGCCATCTGCCTTCGTGGAGCCTTCGATCTGGAAAGAGGCGGTCGCGACGCCGAACAGGAAATCGCCGGGGAAACGGGCGGCTAGCGTTTTGGGATCGGTCATCTGCGAGGCCCTTCTCTGTCCATCGAGCGTGAAAAGATCAGCAGGGGTTTAGACCATGTCGGCCGGCAGGTACAGTCGTGGGCGGCAGGAATCTACAACGTTTCAGGATGTGGAGTTAACAAGTCCAAAGCGCTTTGCATGCGGGAGTGCCGCCGCAGCGGTTTGCCGGCGGCGCAAGGCATCGACCCGGCGAATGCGGGTGGGAGATGGGAGGTGGAGGAAGTCGTTGCATTCACCGGGCCGCATCATCAGGGCCGCCAGGGCAGCCCCTCGGTCACAGCCTTTTCACGGCACCTATCGGATCGGCCCTTCCCGCCTCTGGCCCGGCGGAATGCCTTTCCGAAACACGGTTTGCCAGAACCATGCTTGTCGATGCCGGCCTCCGGTTCGCGAAAGGAGCCGCGCGTATCGCCCTTCCGTTCCGGTTGCGGGAGGAATGATGCGGCGGAAATGGCGGGTGGGGATGGGAGGGGACGTATTTTTCGGGAAGTGACTGAAAAGGAAGGAGGGGTGGCGCGGAGTTGTCCGCATCTTTTGGAACAGAACGGAGAGCAAGCCCCCTCATCCGGCCCTTCGGGCCACCTTCTCCCCGGCGGGGAGAAGAAATATGCCGTGCCCTCAGCGTGGCAAGGAGTGTGGAGCTTGTTCTTCTCCCCGCCGGGGAGAAGTGCCGGAGCGAAGCGAGGCGATGAGGGGGCGACGCTGCCGCCGCCCCCTCCAGCGCGTCAAACGTAACGATTGACCACGTTTTCGAGATATTCCTGACGACCGGACTTCGGCTCGGGATTGATATCCTCACGCTCCACCAGGGCGGCGATCTCTTCCAGCTTCAGCTCGCCGCGCAGCATCTTCTGGGCCTCAGCCGAATCCCATTTGGCGTAACGCTCCGCAAGCGGCTTCGACAGCGCGCCGTCCTCGATCATCTTCGCCGCCGCCTTCAGGCCGCGGGCGCAGCAATCCATGCCGCCGATATGGCCGATCAGCAGGTCCTGCGGATCGAGCGACTGACGGCGCAGCTTGGAATCGAAGTTGGTGCCGCCGTTCTTGAAACCGCCACCGGCCAGAACATGGTAATAAGCGAGCGCCATTTCCGGCACGTTGTTGGGGAACTGGTCGGTATCCCAGCCGGACTGGTAGTCGTTACGGTTCATGTCGATGGAACCGAAAATGCCGAAGGCATTGGCCATGGCCAACTCATGCTCGAAGGAGTGGCCGGCGAGAATGGCGTGGCCCTGCTCGATATTGACCTTCACTTCCTTTTCCAGACCGTTCTTCTGCAGGAAGGCGTAAACGGTGGCGACGTCGTAGTCATACTGGTGCTTGGTCGGCTCCTGCGGCTTCGGCTCGATCAGGATCGTGCCTTCGAAGCCGATCTTGTATTTATACTCCACCACCAGATTGAGGAAGCGGCCGAGCTGGTCGAGTTCACGCGACAGATCGGTATTGAGCAGGGTCTCGTAACCTTCGCGGCCGCCCCACAGAACATAGTTCGCGCCGCCGAGCTTCTTGGTGGCGTCCATGCAGGTCTTCACGGTCGCGGCGGAGAAGGCGAAGACGTCAGGATCCGGATTGGTGGCAGCACCCGACATGAAGCGACGGTTGGAGAAGAGGTTCGCCGTGCCCCACAGAAGCCTCACGCCGGTATCGGCCTGCTTTTGGGCAAAATAATCAACGATCTCGTTGAGGTTCTTGGTATTCTCCGCGAAGTTCCGGCCCTCCGGGCGCACATCGGCGTCGTGGAAGCAGTAGAACGGCGAACCGAGCAGCGAGAAGAATTCGAAAGCCACATCCGCCTTCAGTTTCGCCGCCTGCATCGTATCTTCGAACCATGGGCGCAGGAAAGTCTGGCCGCCGAAGGGGTCGCCGCCCGGCCAGGTGAAGGTGTGCCAATAGGCCACCGCAAAACGCAGGTGATCTTCCATGCGCTTGCCGGCGACGATCTCATCGGGGTTGTAATGACGGAAGGCCAGCGGGTTGGTGCTGTCGGGGCCTTCATATTTGATCTTGGCAATATCGCCGAAGAAACCTGTGCTCATGGTGATCCTCCTTGGTGGGTTTAGATGGTGTTCGGTATAGGTTGGAGGGCGTGGCTCACCCCCCTCTGTCCTGCCGGACATCTCCCCCTCAAGGGGGGAGATCGACTCGCGGATAGGTCTCGTCCTCATGCTAGGCTGAGGGTGGAGCGAGGGTTAGCGCCCTGCCGATCTCCCCCCTTGAGGGGAAGATGCCCGGCAGGGCAGAGGGGGGTGAAGCCGCACACGCCGTGTCTCAATGCGAAAGCGCCCGAATAGCCGGATAAAGCGCATGATAGCGCCGGTAAGCCTCCTCATAGGCGCCGGCCAGCGCCGCCACCGGCTCGATGGTCCGCGCCGTTTCCGGCTGCGCGCAGACCGCCACCGGATCAGCCCCGGTCGCGGCAATCAGGCCGAGACGGGCCGCACCGAAGGCCGCGCCGAAATCGCCCTCGGCCGGAATATCGACGGGCACGCCGAGCGAGGTGGCGATGGAGGCCAGCCAATAGGCCGAGCGCGAGCCGCCGCCGATGGCGGTGACGCGGGAAATCGAGGTACCGGCCGACTTCAGCGCTTCGAGATTGTCCCTGATCGCGAAAGTCACGCCTTCCAGCACCGCCTGGGTCAGCGCCTTGCGGTCGCTTTCATGCGAAAGGCCGATGAAGGAGCCGCGGATGGCGGCGTCGTTGTGCGGTGTGCGCTCGCCGGAAAGATAGGGCGCGAAGGTAACACCGGTCGGGGCAAGCAGCGTTTCGCCAAGTTCACCCGTCAGATCGGCGGCGGATTGGCCGGTGAGGCGCGAATACCAGTTCAGCGCATCGGTGGCGGAGAGGATGACGCCCATCTGGTGCCAGGTATTGGGCAGCGCATGGCAGAAGGCATGCACGGCGCTTTCCGGCTTCGGCAGGTACGATGCATTGGCGGCAAAAAGCACGCCGGATGTGCCGAGCGACACGAAAGCGTGGCCTTCCTTCACGGTGCCCATGCCGCAGGCGGAAGCGGCATTGTCTCCCGCGCCGCCGGCAACGACGGCACGGCCGGAAATGCCCCATTCGGAGCCAAGTTCGGCGCGCAGCACGCCCGCCTCATCCGTGCCTTCCACCAGCGACGGCATGTGCTTTTCATCCAGCCCGGTGGCGGCAAGAAGCTCGGAAGACCATTTGCGCGCGCCGGTATCGAGCCAGGAGGTGCCGGCGGAATCGGACATTTCGGAGATATAGTCTCCCGTCAGCCACAGACGCAGATAATCCTTCGGCAGCAGCACCTTGGCCACTTTCGCGAAGATTTCAGGTTCATTCTTCGCCACCCAGGCAAGTTTCGGCGCGGTGAAGCCGGGGAAGACGATATTGCCGGTGATCTTGCGGAAACGCGGATCGGCATCCAGCGCGGCGGCCTCGGCATAAGAGCGTGTGTCGTTCCACAGGATGCAGGGGCGCAGCACCTTGCCGGCCGCATCGATCAGCGTTGCGCCATGCATCTGGCCGGAAAGGCCGATGCCCTTGACGGCGGCAAGCTCCTTCGGAAACTTCTGCTTCAGGCCGGCAACGGCGGTTTTCGTCGCGGCAATCCAGTCGGCCGGGTCCTGTTCCGACCAGCCGTGATGCGGGCGCGAAACGTCCAGCGAGCCGTTGGCCGAGCCAATGATTTTCTGATCGCCGTCCATCAGCAGGGCTTTGACGCCGGATGTGCCAAGATCGAGACCGAGATACATGTATTTCTCCATTCCGGCGCGCCATGCGCCGCTTTCAGCGTTTTTTAAAAGTCGCCGCATTTCCGTACGGAAAACCGGCGGCCACTTTTCCTGGAAATGCTCTCATCAGGGAAGATTGTCCCTGAGGAATATGTCGATACGGATACGTTCCTGCGCGGCGATGACGGGCTGGCCATCGGCCCGCGCCTTCAACACGCGGATGGCGCTGCGCACCTCGTGACCCGCGTCCTGGTTGAGCACGGCGTCCAGCAGCCCTTCCCGCAGCGCATTGGCGGTGTTTTCCGTCAGCTCATGGGCGATGACCGAAAGCGCTCTTTCGCCCTCTGCCGCGCCAAGCGCCCGGATGAGGCCGCGATTGCCCGCGCCGAGGCTGTAGATGCCGGAGAGCGCGGCATTGCCGAGCGCCTTGCGCACCAGCGTCTCGACGGTGAGCGGATCGTCCCTGCCCTCCAGCACCGGCAGCAGCTGCAATTGCGGAAACTCGGATTCGATGACGGCGCGAAATCCTTCCAGACGTTCGCGATGGTCGCGCACCAGCATGGAGCCGGCGACAACCGCGACATCGCCGCCGCGCCCGGAGAGAAAACGTCCCATCAGGCTTGCCGCCGTGCGCCCGGCCGCGACGTTGTCCACACCGGCATAATGATCCCGCCGCGAACCGGAAAGATCGGACACCAGCGTCACCGTGGCGATGCCGTCTTCGGCCAGCCGGTCGGCGGCTTCCGCCACATCTTCGGAATCGGTGGCGACGAAGGCGACGCCCGAGGGCTTTTCCCGCCGCGCGACTTCGAGAGCCTCCGTCAGCGCGGAGGCATTGAAGGGCGGCACCTCGATGACGCGGATCGCGGTGCGCTCCAGATGCGCCCGTGCCGCTGCGGCCCGCACTTCGGCGCGCAACGTCGCCATGAAGGAATTGTCATTGCCCGGCAGGATGAATACCAGCGAATAATTGCGGCCCTTGGCCAGATTGGCAGCCGCGATATCGCGCACGTAACCAAGCTCGGCAATGGCCGCCTCCACCCGTGCCCGCGTTGCCGCATGCACGCCGGGGCGCATGTTCAGCACCCGGTCGATGGTGGCGAGACTGACGCCCGCCCGCTCGGCGATATCGTGAACTGTCGGCTTCATGGCTCCTCCCTCCCCTTGCATATCCAGCTTTGCAGTCGAGGTAAACTGAAAAATGATGTACGTACCTCATATTTCGCGGAAAGCCGGGATCATGAATTGGGTGCGGACTTCTCCCCGGCGGGGAGAAGAAATATGCCGCCCTCGCTCGCTCCATATTCAAAACAAAAAAGGGGCCGTCATTTCCGACGGCCCCAGCTCTGCGGTGGATGGGAGGGGATTCTTGTTAGTGCGCCGCGTCTGGCGGCGGCGCTGCCTTGGGTTTCTGGATCAGCACGGTCATGAAGATCAGGCTCGAGAACAACAGTGTCAGCGCGAAGAACACATCCGCGAAGGCCAATATCCATGCCTGCTGCGAGACCATGCCAACCAGTTTCTTGACGGCGACGGACGCGCCGTCCAGCCCGTAGGAATCGTAGTTGGCGCCGACACTGTTCAGCCATTCCAGCGCCTGCGGGTTGGAATAGCTCACATGTTCGGCCAGCCGCACATAATGGTCGTCCGTGCGCTGCGACAGCATGGTGTTGATGATGGCAAGACCGACCGCGCCGCCGAGGTTACGGGTGAGGTTGAACAGGCCGGACGCATTGCGGATGCGGGCCGGCGGCAGGGTGCCGAGCGCGATGTTGTTGATCGGCACCATGCACATCATCAGGCCGAAACCGCGCAGGATCTGCGGGATCAGCAGCTCGTAGAAATCCCAGTCGGTCGTCACATGCGTCATGATCCATGTGCCGCAGCCGAAGCTGATGAAGCCGATCGCCATCATCGCCCGCGGATCGAGCTTGGTGGAGACCTTGCCGGCAATCGGCGCGGTGAAGAACATGGCAAGACCGGAGACGAACATGGTCTCGCCGATCATCAGCGCATCGTAACCACGCACCCGGCCGAGATAGAGCGGGTAAAGATATGTCAGCCCGTAAAGCCCGATGCCCATGACGAAGGAAAACAGCGAGCCGATGGAGAAGTTGCGGTCGGCGAAGGCGCGGATGTCGACGACAGGGAATTCCACCTTGAAGGCGCGCCAGAAGAACACGGCCGCGCCGATGACCATGGCGACCGTTCCCATGACGATGTGCTCGTCGTTGAACCAGTCCTTGTTGTTGCCCTCTTCCAGCACATATTCCAGCGAGCCGAGGAAGACGGCCATGGAGATCAGCCCCCACCAGTCGAACTTCTTCCAGAGCGACTTTTCCGGCTTGTCGAAATCGATCAGGCTCCAGGTGAGGATGGTGACGATGATGCCGGGAATGATGTTGACGAGGAACAGCCAGTGCCAGGAAAAGGCATTGGAGAGATAACCGCCGACCGTCGGGCCGATGGTTGGCGCAAGCGTGGCGACGAGACCGATGATCGGCGAGACGACCGAACGCTTCGAGGGCGGGAAGATCGTGAAGGCGGCGGCGAAGACGGAGGGGATCATGCCGCCGCCGATAAAGCCCTGGATCGCGCGGTAGACGATCATCTGATCGATATTGGTGGCTGTGGCGCAGAGCGCGCTCGATATGGTGAAACCGGCCGCGCAGGTGGCGAAGAGCACACGCGTGGAGAGAATGCGCGCCAGCGTGCCCGACAGCGGTATCATGATGACTTCGGCGATCAGATAGGAGGTCTGCACCCAGGCGATCTCATCGGAACCCGCGCCGAGACCCGCCTGGATTTCCGCGAGCGACGCGGAGACAATCTGAATGTCGAGGATGGACATGAACATGCCGAAGACCATCGCGAAAAACGCGATGAGCCTGCGCCTGTCCATCGGGGGATCGGCGGGGATGGACGCCCCGCCCGTACCGACAACCGTAGCCGCCATGATCTTGACCTCAACGGCGCATCAGCGATGCGCCTTACTTGGCTTCCGGGTTAACTTGCGCCGTTCTGGTGCCTTCCGGCGCCGTGCGGGTATCGACATCGACAACGACGCTGAGGCCGGCGCGCAGATTGTGCTTTGCAAGGTCTTCCCTAGAGAAGACGATACGAACCGGCACACGCTGGATGACCTTGGTGAAGTTGCCGGTCGCGTTTTCCGGCGGCAGCATGGAGAAGACCGAGCCCGAGCCGGGCGAAATCGACTGCACCGTGCCCTCGATCGTCGCATCGTCAAAGGCGTCGACATGCACGCGCACCTTCGAACCGGGCACGACGCGGGCAAGCTGCGTTTCCTTGAAATTGGCGTCGATATAAAGCTCGTTCATCGGCACCAGCGAAGCCAGACGCTTGCCGACAGACACCAGATCGCCGTTCTGAACCGCCAGATTGCCGATGACGCCGTCATAAGGCGCCTTCAGAACAGTGAAGGAAAGATCGCGGGCGGCCTTGTCGCGGGAAAGCTGCAGCGAACGGATCGTGCTTTCGGCTTCCTCGCGCTGGGCGCGCAGGAGTTCAACATTGGCCTTGGCCGAGGAGATGGCGGCATCGCCGGCCACGACATTCGCCTTGGCCTGATCGAGCGCGACCTGCGCATTGTCGGAAGCGGCAACCGTGCCGACATCCTTCGCCTGCAGCTCGCTGGCGCGCTTCTGGGTGATTTCGGCACCGCGAAGGGCGGCATCCAGCGCACCCTTCTGGGCGACGGCCTGCTCCAGCGAAGCTTCGCCGCCGACGATCTGCGCATCGATGCGCTTCAGTGACAGTTGCTCGGTGCGGATCTGGGCTTCGGCCTGATCGAGCGCGATGCGATAATCGCCGTCGTCCAGCGTCACCAGCGGATCGCCCGCCTTGACTTCCTGGTTCTCGACCACGTTCACCTTGGCGACATAGCCCGAAACCTTCGGTGCGATGACGGCGATATCCCCTTCTATATAGGCGTCGTCCGTCGACACCATGAAGCGGCCGTCGACCCACCAGTTGTAACCGTACCAGCCGGCGCCGGCGAGAAGGGCAACCGCGATGACCGGCAGAAGCTTGGAACGCTTCTTCTGCTTCGGCGCCGCAATGGTCTGGGGCTGCTGCGGCGGCGCGGCCTCGGCCGGCTTTGCCGGAGAGGTCTCGGCCTTGGCGGAGATATCCGCCTCTTCCGCATCGTTGACGGCGCGAACCGCATTATTCTTCTGGGCCGACATGAGAGCTTACCGTGATAAATTGAAGAAAGTTTTTCGAACTGAACCGTTCGGTTCGATTGACATAATCTCTTTCCTGACACATATCAAGTGCTATCGAACCGATTGGTTCGACGTTCGGTTAATTTTTTTTACGCCATTGCGATGCTAAGAGACGGTAGCGATGGCAGGTGAAGACAGGGATATGGAGACGGAAACGGAAACGGGCTGTCCGGGCAATGCCGCCGGGCGTTTTGCGGCGGGTGAAGACCCGGCCAAGCGCGAGCAGATTCTGGCGGGCGCCTGGCGTGTGTTCAAGCGCAAGGGCTTCGACGCGGCCAGCATGAACGACATCACGCGTGAAGCCGGCGTTTCCAAGGGCACGATCTACGTCTATTTCTCCAACAAGGAGGATCTGTTCGTTGCGCTCGTCGACCATCACCGCAACGAATTCGCCACCTCCATGCGCCATATTCTCGAGGGCACCGAGGAGGTGCGCGAGGGGCTGGAACAGTTCGGCAAGGCCTTTGCCAACAAGATGATCTGTTCGGACATGATCCCTGCCATGCGTTCGGTGCTCGGCGTCATCGATCGCATGCCGAAACTGGCGCAGCGCTTTTTCCTGTCGGCTCCGAACAATGTGCGCACCGTGCTCCTGGACTTCATCGAACATCAGGTCGAGATCGGCCATCTGAAAGTGGATGACCCTGAGCTGGCCGCCCGGCAATATATCGAGCTTTCCACCGGCACCTTCTTCAAGCTGCGGCTGTTCGGCGAACTGGAAGGCCCGGTTCCCGACGAGGAACTGGACCGGGTTATCAGCAGCGCCATCAACGTATTCATGGCGGCTTACGGAACAGACAAGGCCTGAGATCATTCAGCAACGGCGTGAACGCCAATACGCGGCCTGCGCGAAATTTCGATGAAATCTTGCGCCCCGGAGCCATCAACTCCTTGTTTCTCGCGTATTGCGCTATAAATTCCACCCACCGAATATTTCGGCTGGCCTTGTTGCTGAAAGGAAAACCTACCTGATGGAGTCCATTCTCCCTCTTCTATCTGACCCCGCCGCCTGGGTGGCGCTCGTCACACTGATCGTCATGGAGGTCGTGCTCGGCATCGACAACCTGATCTTCATCTCCATCCTCACCAACAAGCTGCCGCCCGAACAGCGCGAAAAAGCCCGCAAGATCGGTATAGGCCTTGCGCTCGTCATGCGCCTCGGCCTGCTCGGCACCGTCGCATGGATCGTGCAGCTCACCACGCCGGTTTTCGAAGCCTTCGGCCACCCCTTCTCGTGGAAAGACATGATCCTCATAGCGGGTGGTCTCTTCCTGGTATGGAAGGCGACCAAGGAAATTCACCACAATGTCGACCCCGAAGATCACAAGGAAGACATGGTGGGTGGCCCGGCCGCGATGAATTTCGGCGCCGCCATTGGCCAGATCCTGTTGCTCGACCTTGTTTTCTCTGTAGACAGCATCATCACCGCCGTCGGCATGACACCGCATCTGCCGATCATGATCGTCGCCGTCGTCGTGGCCGTCACCGTCATGCTGCTGGCCGCAACGCCGCTCGCCAACTTCATCGAGCGCAACCCCACCATCGTCATGCTGGCGCTCGCCTTCCTGATGATGATTGGCACGACGCTGATCGCCGAAGGCATGGGCTTCCATGTTCCGAAGGGCTACGTCTATGCCGCCATGGCGTTCTCGGCGCTGGTGGAACTGCTCAACATGCTGGCCCGCAATGCGCGGCAGCGCAAAAAGGCGGAGGCGGCAGGCGATACGCACTAACGGCATCTCGCCACCGTCATTCCGGCCTTGAGCCGGAATCCAGCCAGCCCAAGTCTTTGGGCTGAAAGGACTCTTCTCGCCGCGCAGACGCGCGGCGGCTGGATACCGGATCAAGTCCGGTATGACGGAAATAATTTCGCCTCTTGCCAAAACTAATGACCTTTGCGCATGCTTTTCTCATGCGCCAAGGTTACGTTTATATTCTTGCATCCAAAAGAAACGGGACGCTCTATACTGGCGTAACAAGCGACCTTTCTCACCGTTTATATGAACATCAGAACAACCTGACCCCCGGATTCACAACGCGTTATGGCGTTAAGACGCTTGTGTGGTTCGAAACATACGATCTCGTCACGGACGCAATTGCGAGAGAAAAGACGATAAAAAACTGGCCGCGGGCATGGAAGATCAAGTTGATTGAAGATCTCAATCCAGCCTGGGACGACATTGCCCATTTTCTTCTCTGACGATGCCTCCGCTCCGTCATGCCGGCTCACGGCCGGTATGACGAAGAGATAGGAATGACATCAAGCCCGGAACCGCTTCACCCCGGCTTGCGTTCTTCGATATCCTCATCGATAGAGTCATTCCCGCCGACTCTCCTTCGAAAGCATAAGCCAGCATGACGACAGACCAGATTCTCGCCTTCACCGTCATCGCCGGCATGATGGTCGCGTTCATCTGGGACAGGCTGCGTTACGATGTCGTCGCCTGCAGTGCGCTGCTCGTGGCCGTCGCGCTCGGCGTCGTGCCTTTCGAAAAAGCTTTTTCCGGTTTTTCGGACGATATCGTCATCATCGTCGGCAGCGCGCTGGTGGTCAGCTCGGCCGTGGCGAGGTCGGGCATCGTCGATATGACGATCAAGAAATATTTTCCCGAAATGCACTCCAAGAGCCTGCAGCTCGCCTTCCTGATGATCGTCGTCGCCGTCATGTCGGCCTTTATCAAGAATATCGGCGCGCTCGCCATCATGATGCCGGTCGCCTTCCAGTTCGCCCGCAAATCCGGCAGCCCGGTCTCCTATTATCTGATGCCCATGGCCTTCGCCGCCCTGCTCGGCGGGCTGATGACGCAGATCGGCACCTCGCCCAACATCGTCGTGTCGCGGCTGCGCGAGGAAATGACCGGGCAGAGTTTTTCGATG
The DNA here is from genome assembly GCF_027871605.1 of Agrobacterium sp. CFBP 3001. Classification (NCBI taxonomy): domain Bacteria; kingdom Pseudomonadati; phylum Pseudomonadota; class Alphaproteobacteria; order Hyphomicrobiales; family Rhizobiaceae; genus Agrobacterium; species Agrobacterium sp. CFBP 3001. The sequence goes on along the minus strand of NZ_JAQAHD010000009.1, from coordinate 77,563 downwards.
TTCGACTTCACGCCCGTCGGCGCGGGACTTACCGTCATCGGCATCATCTTCCTGACCTTCGGTTACCGGCTGCTGCCGGTGCGCAACCGCCAGCAGGCGTCGGTGGAGGATATTCTCGACCAGTCCGCCTATACCGCTGAAGCCACCCTGCCCGCCGACAGCACCTATGCGGAGAAGCCGCTGCGCGAATTGCTGAAACAGGCCGACGGCGATGTGATCGCCAGCACCATCCTGCGCGGGCCGCGGCGCATCTCCCCCTTCCCCGACGTGACGCTGAAGGCGGGTGACACGATTCTCCTCGAAGGCAGCCCGGAGGGGCTGGACCGCATCGTCTCGCAGGCGAAGCTTCTGCTTTCCGGCAAGCCGCTGATGGAAAACGGCCAAAAAACCGCAGATCTCATTTCCATGGAGGCGGTGATCAGCAATGAATCGGTTCTGAACGGCATTTCGGCGCGTGAACTCGCGCTGTCCTATACGCGTGGCGTCAATCTGATCGCGGTGAGCCGGCGCGGCCAGCGCGTCAGCCAGCGGCTCTCCGAGCTGACATTGCAGGCGGGCGACGTCATTCTTTTGCAGGGCAGCCGCAAGAACCTGCCGCAGGTATTGCAGGAATTTTCGCTCTTGCCGCTGGCGCAGCGGGAAATCCTGCTGGGCGTGCAGCGCCGCGCGCTTCTGCCCGTCATCGTGCTCGCCGCCGCCATGATCGCCGCCGGCAGCGGGCTGGTGCCGGTCTCCGTCGCCTTTTTCGCCGCTGCCTTCATGATGATCGTGGTCGGCGCCATCCCGCTCACCGAGGTCTATAAATCCATCGACGGGCCGATCCTCGTCATGCTCGCCGCCCTTATTCCCGTCAGCGACTCGCTCCGCACCAGCGGGGCGAGCGAACTGATCGCCGCCTGGCTCGGTCATGCCGCGCAGGGATTGCCGCCCTTTGCGGCGCTTGGCATGATCCTGCTCACCGCCATGGCAGTGACGCCCTTTCTCAACAATGCCGCCACCGTGCTGGTCATGGCCCCCATCGCCGCCGGTTTCGCCACCACACTCGGTTTCCGGCCGGAGGCCTTTCTGATGGCGGTGGCTATCGGCGCCGGCTGCGATTTCCTCACACCCATCGGCCACCAGTGCAATACGCTGGTCATGGGCCCCGGCGGTTATCGCTTCAGCGACTATCCGCGCCTTGGCCTGCCGCTGTCGATCATGATCGTCATCGCCAGCATTCCCATGCTGCTTTACGTCTGGCCAGTGAACTAGGGCTCTCAGCTGGGACGCTGAACCAGCGCGGGCTTCGTATTTCCTTGACGCCTGCGGTAGAATATGGCCTAAGCCGAAGCCGAACGGGAATGTGCAAAAGGCGCTTTCATTGCGTCTTCCAACATGATTTCCTGCCGCATCCAAACGAAAACATCGTGACAGACGGGTGAACCGCCCCGATGTCACTGCCACGTCACGACGAGTGAATTTCATGACCACTTCCGGCGTTCGCGTCCGCATCGCACCTTCCCCCACCGGCGAGCCGCATGTCGGCACCGCCTATATCGCGCTGTTCAACTATCTCTTCGCCAAGAAACATGGCGGTGAGTTCATCCTGCGCATCGAGGATACCGACGCCACCCGCTCGACCCTCGAATATGAGCAGAAGGTGCTGGAAGCGCTGCGCTGGACCGGGCTGACCTGGTCGGAAGGCCCGGATGTCGGCGGCCCTTACGGTCCCTACCGCCAGTCCGAGCGCAAGGCCATGTATTGGCCCTATGCCGAAGAGCTGCTGGAAAAAGGCCATGCCTTCCGCTGTTTCTGCACGCCCGAGCGGCTGGAAGAAATGCGCGAGGCCCAGCGCGCCGCCGGCAAGCCGCCGAAATATGATGGCCATTGCCTCAACCTGAAGGCCGAGGAAGTGACCGCGCGCGTTGCCGCCGGTGAAGCCAACGTCGTGCGCATGAAAATCCCGGCCGAAGGCTCGTGCGATTTCCATGACGGCGTTTATGGCGATGTATCGATCCCGTGGGATTCGGTCGATATGCAGGTGCTGATCAAGGCCGACGGCATGCCGACCTATCACATGGCCAACGTCATCGACGACCATCTAATGAAGATCACCCATGTGGCGCGCGGCGAAGAGTGGCTGGCCTCCGTGCCCAAGCACATTCTGCTTTACCGTTATTTCGGCTGGGACCAGCCCACGTTCATGCATCTTTCGCTGATGCGCAACGCCGACAAGTCGAAGCTTTCCAAGCGCAAGAACCCGACCTCGATCTCCTATTATTCCGCGCTCGGTTACCTGCCGGAAGCGCTGATGAACTTCCTTGGCCTGTTCTTCATCCAGATCGCCGAAGGCGAAGAACTTCTGACCATGGACGAGCTGGCGGCGAAGTTCGACCCGGAAGCGCTTTCCAAGGCCGGCGCCATCTTCGACATTCAGAAGCTGGACTGGCTGAACGGCCGCTGGCTGCGCGAAAAGCTTTCGCCGGAAGAGTTCATTGCCCGCACACTGGAATGGGCGATGGAGAATTCCCGCCTGACTGAGGGCCTGAAGCTTGCGCAGAGCCGCGTTTCCAAACTCGGCGAGCTGCCGAACCTTGCCGGCTTCCTGCTCGCAAGCGATGCTGGCCTCACACCCGCTTCCTTTGCCGGTCTGAAGAGCAAGCCAGAGGAAATCCACGAAATCCTCACCACGGTTGCAGCAGACCTCGAAAAGATGCCTGACTGGAACGTGGAAGCGATAGAGGCCGAGCTGCGCGATGTCGCCGAACGCACCGGCAAGAAACTGCGCGTCGTGACGCCGCCGCTGTTTGTGGCCATGTCCGGTTCCTCGCGCTCGCTGCCGCTGTTTGACTCGATGGCGCTGCTCGGCCGCTCCGTCGTGCGCCAGCGCCTGAAGGCTGCGATTACCGTTGTGGCCACGATGGTGGGCAGCGGAAGCTGATAGTTATGTGCTGGCGGTGACGGCAGCATTCTGAATATACCCCTCTGCTCGGGGTACCCCCCTCTGCCCTGCCGGGCATCTCCCCCTCAAGGGGGGAGATCGACAAGCGGCTGACACCTTGCCCATGGAACGGGCGGGCGCGGCATCTGATCTCCCCCCTTGAGGGGGAGATGTCCGGCAGGACAGAGGGGGGTAAGCCCGGAGCGCACAGGGTAACCGCAACGAACAAAGCCGCTGAAGGCGAATACGATGAACGACAAGACGACCGAAACCACCGCCCTCTCCTCCGACGCCACCGAAGTGCGCCGCCAGAAGCTTGCGCTGCTGCGCGAGCAGATCGGCGATGTCTATCCGGCGCATTTCCACCGCACGCTGACCAATGCGGAGCTTGCGGAAAAATACGCCGATATCGAAGCCGACGTCGAAACCGGCGATACGGTGACGGTGGCCGGTCGCGTTTATTCCTCGCGCAATTCCGGCATGTTCATGGATATCCATGACGCATCCGGCAAGGTGCAGATCTTCTCCCACAAGGAGACGACGCCGGAAGCGGCGCGCAACCTGCTTCCGATGATCGATATCGGCGACATCATCGGCGTGACCGGCAAGGTGCGCCGCACCAAGCGCGGCGAGCTGACGATCAACGCCGAAGAAATCACCATGCTGACGAAGTCGCTGCTGCCGATGCCGGAAAAGTGGCACGGCGTCTCCGACATCGAGCTGCGTTACCGCAAGCGCCACCTCGACATTCTCTCCAACGAGGAATCCAAGCTGCGCTTCCTGCAGCGTTCGAAGATCCTCTCCGGCATCCGTCGTTTCATGGAGGCCGAAGGCTTCCTCGAAGTGGAAACGCCGATGCTGCAGACCATCTATGGCGGCGCGACGGCCGATCCGTTCAAGACCTTCCACAACACGCTGAAAATGGACATGTATCTGCGCATCGCGCCGGAACTGTTCCTGAAGCGCACGCTGGTTTCGGGCCTCACCGACAAGGTGTTCGAAATCAACCGCAACTTCCGCAACGAAGGCGTCTCCACAAGGCACAATCCTGAATTCACCATGATGGAGTGCTATTGGGCCTATGCCGACTACGAAGACATCATGGGTCTCGTGGAGCGGCTGTTCGAGACGCTGGCGATTGCCCTGCACGGCACGACCGAGGTCGAATTCCAGGGCCAGACGATCTCCTTCAAGGGCCCGTTCAAGCGCGTGCCGATGCCTGAGGCGGTGAAGGAAGCAACCGGTATCGATTTCCTTGCCATCAAGACCGACGAAGAAGCCCGCGCCGCTGCCAAGGCTGCCGGTTTTGCCGTCGAAAAGGACTGGACCTGGGGCGAATGCCTTGCCTTCATCTTCGAAGAAAAGGTCGAAGGCACGCTGATCCAGCCGAGCCACGTCACGCACTTCCCGAAGGACATCTCGCCCTTCGCCAAGGAAGTGCCGGGCGAACCGCGCCTCGTCGAGCGTTTCGAAAGCTATTGCAACGCCTGGGAAGTGGGCAACGCCTTCTCCGAACTCAACGACCCGGAAGAACAGCGCCGCCGCATGGTGGAGCAGCTGGAACAGGCGCACGCCCGCGGCGAAAAGGACAAGCAGCTGGACGACGAGTTCCTCGACGCCATCGACCAGGGCATGCCGCCCGCCGGTGGCCTCGGCATCGGCGTCGACCGCCTGATTATGCTTCTGACCAACGCGCCGTCGATCCGCGACGTCATCCTCTTCCCGGCCCGCCGCAACAAGGCGGACTGATCGGACGGAACCCGGGGCGGCCTCACGGCCGCCTTCCGCGCCCCGATTTTCTCGCTGGTGGGGAGGGGCGTATTTTCTTGACGTCGGAGAGTGTGGCGAGGTTTCGCCCGTTTGTCTGCCGGTTTTCCTCTCCAGAGATAGACGCCCGCAAGTAATCATCCGGCTTTCAGCGAACGGATCGCGCAAGTTTATTTAACTTTTAGTAGAATATACTGGCGACCTCACCTCAACTTGTGATACCCATTCTCCATCATTCGCATTGTGTTTGACGGCTTTCGATCAGGAGCCGCCGGGGGGGAGATACGCATGCCCGAGAATGAGCTTCCCAAATACCAGCCCGATATGTTTGCCGCACCTGAAAAGGAATGCGACGTGGTGATGAAAGGCGGCATCACCTCCGGCGTCGTTTATCCCTATGCGGTTCTGGAACTGGCGCGCCGGTATCGCTTCCGCTCGATAGGCGGCACATCGGCGGGGGCGATTGCCGCCGCCTTTGCGGCGGCGGCGGAATATTCCCGCACGGTCAGAAACGATCCGAATGGCTTCACCCGCCTGCAGGCTCATTGCGACACGATACCCACCATTCTGGACAGGCTTTTCCAGCCCCAGCGCCGTTTTCGCCCGCTGATGCGTTACCTGCTGTGGGCGCAGGCCGGCGGCTGGCCGGGCAAGGTCCTAGGCTTGCTCCTTGCTTTTCCGCTGGCAGCCATAGTTGGCATTGTCATCGGCGCCGGCGCCTTGTGGGTTCTGGGCGGCGGTTGGGCCGGGTCGGTTCTCGGGGGATTGGTGGGAATGCTGGCCGGCATCCTCGGCCAGATCCTGTGGCTGGTTTTCTACCGGTTGCCAAGAGACGGCTTCGGTTTCTGCTCGGGACTGACGGTTTCCGATGCCGAGGTTCCGGGCCTGACGGAATGGCTTCATGCATCGATCCAGGACATCGCTTTCGGCAGCGACGCAGCAACCGCGCCACCGCTGACCTTCGGCGATCTCATCGGCGCGGAGCCGGAGAAGCCGGTCATCAACCTCAAGATGGTGACGACGAACCTGTCGATGCGGCGGCCGCACACGCTTCCGACCACCAGTCTCATGGTGGCTTACGATCCGACGGAATGGAGCCAGCTCTTTCCCGCGGCCGTGATGAACTGGCTCAAGCAGATCGCAACACCGGGCGGCCCCTTTCCCGAACTCAAGGCTTTTCCGGAGCCCGCCCAGTTGCCGGTCATCATCGCAACGCGCATGAGCCTGAGCTTCCCGGTGCTGTTCAAGGCCATTCCGGCCTATACCAACGATCGCGGCACGCTGGATATCGTGCAGCGTCTCGGCGGCAAAGCGCGGCCCGTCATGAAGGCGAAAATCTGGTTCTCCGATGGCGGCATCAGCAGCAACTTCCCCATTCATCTTTTCGATGCCCTGCTTCCGTCGCGTCCCACTTTCGCGCTTAGCCTCGATGAATTGCCGAAATCCATCGCCAGCAGCGGTAAGCGCGTCACGATCCCGCAGGCGGCCGGCGAAGGGATCGGCGTGCCCGTTCACAAGATGGAAAAAATGAGCGGCTTTCTCGGCAGCATCCTCAGCTCGGCGAAGGACTGGCAGGATCAGTCGCTCGCCACCATGCCGGGCCAAAGAGAACGCATCGCCCGCGTTTTCCTCAACGAGGAGGAAGGCGGGCTGAACCTCACCATGCCGCCGGAACGCTCTGCGAAGCTGATGAGCTACGGCCTCGAGGTCGGGTCGCTCTTCGCCAATGGCGCGCTGGATTTCGACGAGCATCGCTGGCGACGGACGCTCGTTGCCTATGATCGGCTGGAAGACACGGTGTTTGCGACTGAGCGGCTGTGGAACGAAGGCAAATATCAGGACTGGCTGACGGGCTATATCGACGAGATCGAGAGCTACGAAGCCGTGACAAAGGGCGATAGGGAAAAGCTGATCGCCCGCATTGCCGCCTTTGCCGCCCTGTCGCAGAGTTTCTCTCCGGCAATCGTCAACAAACGGAAGAAATTTCCAAATCCGGCTGGCCGACTTCGGATCGGGCCGGATATCTGACACGTCAGATGCGAGCCACGGAAGGGTTCGGGGAAAAACCGCCTTCGCCCGCTTAGTGGCTCGCGGCCTTTTTCTCCGCACCGGGTTCTTCCGCCGGCGCATTTTCGGCAGCCGGCTTTTCTTCCGCCGCCTGTGCAGTCGTCGAGCCTTTGCCGAAGATCAGCGATTTCAGATAGGACAGGCTGAAGATGCTGCCGCCATCGGCTTCCGGCGTCGAGGTCAGAAGTTCGTCGGCAGCCGGTTCGCCATGCGCTTCGGGAGACGGGGTTTCACCATGGGCAGCCCCGCCTTCGTTGGCTTCCGCCGGCGCGCCGCCATGGCCGCCCGCGCCGTCATCTTTGGTTTCGCCGTGTCCCGTCGCAGTTTTCGCGGGTTTTCCTTCATGGCCTTCGGAACCGGCATCCAGAGCCGGGGTCGCACAATCGGCCGAATCGCTGAGGCCTGCCGCCAGCGCCTCGGCATCTTCCAGCGGCAGATCGATACGCAAACCGTAAAACTGGCCGCTGGCATTGGCGGCGCCATCATAATAAAAGGCCGAATAACGATGGGCATCCGCGCCTTCAGGGATTTTTGCCGGATCGGGAATGAAAACCACCTGTGCGGCAATGGCACGGCCACGCATTTCCGAGCGCAGCTGCGGACCGTTCTTGTCGAGCACGGAGACCTGAACCAGATCGGGTTTCTGCTTGTCGTAAACCGCCCTTGCGACACGAAGCGCAGTCTTCAGCCGCTCTGTGCCGTCACCACCCTGGGTGCGAATGAATTTGCGGACCCATAGGGAACCGTTCTTGCGGATATTGACCGTCTGGACCGCGTCGCAGGAAAGCCCGTTGGTGGAGGCATAGGATGGGCCGAGCAGCCGCTCGCTGCCGATAAACACGGCAGCAGAGCCGGTCGCACCCGCCAAAAGCAGGATCCCGCCTCCAATCATAACGAGCTTGCGCGAAAACCGCATTCGTCCGAATACAGCTTTCACCCGCAACATCCTGACATCAAGTACCCCGTCTTACGCCCTCACCCCAAAACGTGGCTCGAAGGATGAGGAACACACGCGGGACAAGCTCCGGACCACGCTGTCCGAGCCTTGCGATAGTGCCGCTTTCTCATTGAAAAAAGTTTAATCCCGCCGGTGCAACACCGGCAAAAACGCACCATTTTCGGACATTTGCGAAATGCACTAATTTGCGAATGATTTGCAATAGCGTTGACAAGCGTGATTTTATAATAGATGGTATTGCGAATTAATCGCAACAAAATCTGGTGAGCCCCGTGAACTTCCATAAAATCCGCCACGCGATTTTCGCTTTTTCGCTTTTTCTGCCCGGCGCTGCCGTTGCTCAGGAAAAGCCGACTGTCGTGACGACCTTCACCATCATCGCCGACATGGCGCGCAATGTGGCGGGCGATGCGGCCGAGGTGGAAAGCATTACCAAGCCGGGCGCTGAAATTCACAACTACCAGCCAACGCCGCGCGATATTCTCAAAGCCCGCAAGGCCGATCTGGTGCTTCGCAATGGCCTCAATCTGGAATTGTGGTTTGAAAAGTTCCTGGCCAACCTTTCCGGCGTGCCGAGCGTGACGGTGAGCGACGGCGTGGAACCGATGGCCATCAGCGGCGGCGCCTATCAGGGAAAACCCAATCCGCACGCCTGGATGTCGCCCGATAACGCCTTGATCTACGTGGAAAATATCCGCAAGGGCCTGACCGAGATCGACCCTGCCCATGCCGATGTCTATGCCGCCAATGCCAAGGCCTATTCGGACAAGATCAGAGCCACCGTGCAGCCGATCCGCGACACGCTTTCCGTTCTGCCGGAAAACAAGCGCTGGTTGGTAACGAGCGAAGGCGCGTTTTCTTATCTCGCCCGCGATTTCGGCCTGAAGGAACTGTTCCTGTGGCCGGTCAATGCCGACAGCCAGGGCACACCGCAGCAGGTGCGCGGCGTGATCGACGCCATGCGCGAGCACAATATCCACGTCATCTTCAGCGAAAGCACGGTTTCCGCCGATCCCGCAGAGCAGGTGGCCAAGGAAACCGGTGCGGCCTATGGCGGCATCCTCTATGTGGACTCGCTAAGCGAGGCGGACGGCCCGGTTCCGACCTATCTGGACCTTTTGCGCGTGACCAGCGAAACCATTGCCAAGGGGCTGTCTTCATGAGAATGGGCAGTAAAAAATCAGGCGGCGGCCTGACGGTTCAAAATGCGACAGTGACCTATCGAAACGGCCACACCGCATTAAGAAATGCCAGCTTTTCCATCCCCCGCGGAACGATCACTGCACTTGTCGGCGTCAATGGCGCCGGCAAGTCCACGATTTTCAAAGCGATCATGGGTTTCGTGCCGCTCGCCGCCGGCTCCGTCTCTATTTTCGACCTGCCGGTGAAGGAAGCGCTCAGGAAAAACCTCGTCGCTTATGTGCCGCAGGCCGAGGAGGTGGACTGGAGCTTTCCGGTGCTGGTGGAGGATGTGGTGATGATGGGCCGTTACGGCCACATGAATTTCCTGCGCATCCCCTCGAAACGCGACCATCACATGGTCGAAGAGGCGCTGAAACGCGTCAATATGCTGGACTATCGCAAGCGCCAGATCGGCGAACTCTCCGGCGGGCAGAAGAAGCGGGTGTTTCTGGCCCGCGCGCTGGCGCAGGAGGGTCAGGTGATCCTGCTGGACGAGCCTTTCACCGGTGTCGATGTGACAACGGAAGAGCAGATCGTCGCGCTTTTGAAGGCGCTGCGCGATGAGGGCCGCGTCATGCTGGTCTCCACCCATAATCTCGGCAGCGTGCCGGAATTCTGTGACCGCGCCGTCTTCGTCAAGGGCACGGTGCTGGCATCGGGCAAGACGGCGGATACCTTCAACGAGCAGAACCTGCAAAAAGCCTTCGGCGGCAGCCTGCGCCACTTCGTGCTTGGCGGGGCAGACCTGCATAACGACGCCGATCCGCGCCGGGTGAAGGTCATCACCGATGACGAGCGGCCTTTCGTGATCTACGGCAAGAATGGCCAGAACGGACATGATCCGCAGGCTCCGAAAGAAAAAGTCGATGATAAACAGCCTTCTTGAGCCTTTCACCTATGGTTACATGCTGAACGCCATCTGGGTCAGCGCACTGGTGGGCGGCGTCTGCGGCTTTCTCTCGGCCTATCTGATGCTGAAGGGCTGGTCGCTGATCGGCGATGCGCTTTCCCATGCCATCGTTCCGGGCGTGGCGGGCGCCTATATGCTGGGCCTGCCCTTTTCGCTCGGCGCGTTCCTTTCCGGCGGGCTTGCGGCCGGTTCCATGCTGTTCCTGAACCAGAAGACGCGGTTGAAGGAAGACGCGATCATCGGGTTGATCTTCACCTCGTTTTTCGGGCTCGGGCTGTTCATGGTGTCGCTCTCGCCCACCTCGGTGAATATCCAGACCATTGTGCTCGGCAATATTCTCGCAATCACCGCCGAAGACACCATCCAGCTCGCGCTGATCGGCGGCATCAGCCTCATCGTGCTGGCGCTGAAATGGCGTGACTTCATGGTGGTGTTCTTTGATGAGAACCACGCCCGCACCGTGGGGCTGAAGCCGGAAGTGCTGAAGGTGATCTTCTTCACCCTGCTTGCCGCTTCCACGGTTGCCGCCCTCCAGACCGTTGGGGCCTTCCTCGTCGTCGCCATGGTGGTGACGCCGGGCGCCACCGCCTATCTGCTGACCGACCGTTTCGAGCGGCTGATCCTGATGAGCCTCATCATCGGCGCGGCCACCAGCTTCGTCGGCGCTTACCTCAGCTATTTCCTCGACGGTGCGACCGGCGGCGTCATCGTCGTGCTGCAGACCGCGATATTCCTTGCTGCCTTCTTTTTCGCGCCCAAGCACGGGCTTCTCGCTTCCCGCGCCAAGGCACGCAGGGCGCTGGAGGAGACGCCATGAGCGACTATCTCGAACTCGCCATCCTGCCGTTTCAGCTGCCCTTCATGCAATATGCCTTCGTCATCACCCTGATGATCGCGGTGCCGATGGCGATGCTCTCCTGTTTTCTGGTGTTGAAGGGCTGGTCGCTGATGGGGGATGCGGTTTCCCACGCCGTGCTGCCCGGTGTGGTGCTGGCCTATATCGTCAACATCCCGCTTTCCATCGGCGCCTTCATCGCCGGCATGATCTGCGCGCTCGGCACCGGTTTCATCAAGGAAAACAGCCGCATCAAGGAAGACACGGTGCTGGGCATCGTTTTTTCCGGCATGTTCGGGCTGGGGCTGGTGCTTTATGTGAAAGTGCAGAGCGATGTGCATCTCGACCACATCCTCTTCGGCGACATGCTGGGCATTGCGCCGTCGGACATGCTGGAGACGGGCCTGATCGCACTTTTCGCCACGCTGTTTCTCGGCATTCTCCGCAAGGATCTGCTGGTCAACGCCTTCGATGCGCAGCATGCGAAAGCCATCGGCCTGCCAGTGCGGGTGCTGCATTACGGTCTGCTGATGGTTCTGTCGCTCACCGTCGTCGGGGCGCTGAAGGCGGTGGGTATCATCCTCTCGGTCGCCATGCTGGTCGCGCCGGGCGCAATCGCCTTCCTGCTGACCCGGCGTTTTTCCGCCATGCTGCTGGTGGCCATTGCGGTGGCGATAACCTCATCGCTGGCAGGCATATGGCTGAGCTTCCTCATCGACAGCGCGCCGGCCCCCACTATCGTCATGTTCATGAGCCTTGCTTTCGTTGCCACCTTCATCCGCACCACCTTGAAGGCGAGGAGGATCGATGCAGCAGGGGAAACAGGTTTCTAGAGCATTTCCAGGAAAAGTGGACCCCGGTTTTCCGTCCGGAAATGCGCCAAAACAAGAGTTAGAGTGTTTTCGCTGTTCGAAGAAAAGCGAAAACACTCTAAAATAACGATTTTTGCGGGCGTATGGAACATTTTCGCCTTTTGCGCGTCATTTTACCGAGCCTGTCGCGGGGCGGCGAGCTCGGGAAATTATGCAAAAGGGGAAGCGCCATGCTGAAGTGGGCTCTTATTTTCTTTGTTATCTCTTTGATCGCGGGCGTATTCGGCTTTACCGGCATTTCGGCAGCCGCGGCGGGCGTGGCCCGAATCCTGTTCTTCATCGCCGTGGTGATCTTCCTGGTCTTCCTCGTGCTTGCACTGATGGCCGGAAGCGCCGTCGTCTGAATGAAAAAAGGCGACCGGTTTTCACGCCGGTCGCCTCTCCTCTCTCCCTTAAAAAGATTCAGCCAGTCCAGCCGCCGTCAATGACGTGAATCTGGCCGGTGGTGAAACCTGCCTCGTCCGAAGCGAGATAGGTAACCAGCGCCGCGATTTCTTCCGGCGTGGCGATACGGCCCATCGGCTGGCGGGCGATGAAATCGGCCAGCGCCTGTTCGTAATTGCCCGTGGCGCGCAGGCGGTCATGCAGGGACGGGCTATCGACCGTGCCGGGGCAGATGGCGTTGCAGCGAATGCCCTTTGTCACGAAATCGGCGGCGATGGCCTTGGTCAGACCCACCACGGCCGCCTTGGAGGCGGTATAGGCGAAACGGTTCGGCACGCCCTTCACACTGGAAGCGACGGAAGACATGTTGACGATTGCGCCCTTGCCCTTTTCCAGCATGCCGGGCAGGAAGGCGCGGCAGGTGCGATACATGGCCTTGGCGTTGAGATCGAAGGAGAAATCCCAGTCCTTCTCTTCGCAATCGAGAATGGTGCCGGAATGAACGAAACCCGCGCAGTTGAACAGCACATCCGCATGGCCGATATCGGCGGCGAAATCCTTGACGCCATCGCCATCCAGCACGTTCAGAACCCGGGTTTCCGCACCCTTCAGCGTCGAAAGCGCCTGTTCGTTGATATCGGTGGCGATGACGCGCGCACCGAGCGAGACGAACCGCTCGGCCGCGGCCCGGCCGATACCCTGACCGGCGGCGGTGATCACCACTGTCCGGCCGTTAAAATCCTGCACCATGAATAGCCTCCCGCTAAGGCCCGCCCGCCCTTCAGGCACCGGACCGCTGAATTTCGATGATCTCAAATATGGATCGACAATTCATATGTAAACGCGGTATTCATATGGCGTCAAGCAAACTTGCGTCGATGTCGGCTATCGGGCAACCATATTTTCAGGCTGCCCACCCGGCGACCGCGCAAAACACCATCGAGGCCAGATGACCGACGACGACAGCGAAAGATATCGCGCTCCCGCCCTCGACAAGGGTCTGGACATTCTCGAACTTCTGGCCCGTACCGATGGCGGGCTGACGCAGATCGAGATCGCCAAGTCTATCGGCAAAAGCCCGAACGAGCTTTATCGCATGCTGGACCGGCTGGTGCGCCGCGGCTATGTGCAGCGACTTGACGGAGACCGCTTCTCACTGACGCTGAAGATGTTCGGGCTGGCGCATTTCCACGCGCCGATCCGCCGGCTGGTTTCTTTCGCCGCACCGGTCATGCGCGATTTTTCGGCAAGCGCCGAGCAGGCCTGTCATCTGGCGGTTTATGATCGCGGCAGCGTCGTTGTCATCGCCCAGCAGGAATCGTCCACCTACTGGGCCATGTCCATGCGGGTCGGCGCGCAGATGAGCCTGTTCCACACCGGCTCCGGCCATGTGCTTCTGGCCTTCCAGACGGAAGCGCAGCGCCAGATCATGATAACTGAACAGGTGCGCGGCAGCGGCGAAACCGTGCCGCCGGACCTTGCCGGGCGGCTGGCGGAGGTGCGCAAAAACGGTTTCGAATCCATGGACAGCCTTCAGACCGCCGGCGTGCGCAATATTTCCGCCCCGGTGCTGACGCTGGACGGCACGGCGCTTGCGGTCATCACCTGCCCCTATATTACCCCGCTTGGCGGCAAGGCCCCGACACGCGAGGCCTGTGAAGCGCTGATCCGCGAGGCGGCAAAGCGGATTTCCGAAGTGGCGACGGGAAACGGAAATTTCTGAAACGCACAAAAAAACGCGACCGGCAGGGACCCGATCGCGTTTTGAGTGACTGGAGATTTATATCTCTTAAACGCAGGGGGAACGTGGATGGTTCCCCCTTTTTGTATCAGGCCGCAGCCAGCGTCAGTTCCTTGCGGACCATTTCGCGCAGCGTCACCAGATCCTTGGCGAAGAGGCGGATGCCTTCCGAGAGCTTCTCGGTGGCCATCGCATCTTCGTTGAGCGCCCAGCGGAATGCCTTCTCGTCGAGCGACTGCAGCGGCTCTGCCTTGACATTGTCGGGCGAAAGCTTGCGCTCCAGCTTGCCGCTGTCCTTGTCCAGCTCTTCCAGCAGCGCCGGGCTGATCGTCAGGCGGTCGCAACCGGCCAGCGCTTCGATTTCGCCGACATTGCGGAAGGAAGCGCCCATGACGACGGTGCTGATGCCATTGGCCTTGTAGTAATTGTAGATGCTGCGCACAGAAACGACGCCCGGATCGGTCTCGGCGGTGTAGGTCTCACCGGTGGACTTCTTGTACCAGTCGAGGATACGGCCAACGAAGGGCGAGATGAGGAAGACCTTGGCTTCGGCGCAGGCAATCGCCTGTGCCTGCGAGAACAGCAGGGTCAGGTTGCAGTCGATGCCTTCGGACTGGAGAACCTCGGCAGCCTTGATGCCTTCCCAGGTGGAGGCGAGCTTGATGAGGATACGTTCACGCTCGATGCCGCGCTCCTTATAGGCGGCAATGATGTGGCGCGCCTTGGTGATGGAGGCTTGCGTATCGAAGGAAAGGTCGGCATCGACTTCGGTCGACACACGGCCCGGAACGAGGCCGGCAAGCGCCGCGCCCACGGAAATGGCGAGACGGTCGGCAACGGCGGCAACCACGGCGTCAGACTGGCCGCCCTGCTTCTTGCCCCATGCGACGGCTTCCTTCACCGCATCGGCAAAGGCCGGTGTGCCGAGCGCTTTGAGAACGATGGTGGGGTTGGTGGTGCAATCCACCGGCTTCAGGCGCGCAACCGCCTCGATATCGCCGGTATCGGCAACGACCGTGGTGATGGCGCGAAGTTGTTCGAGTTTGGATGTCATATCTGATGATCCTTCATGATCTCTTGAAAACTTGCTCAGCCGTCATTTCGTTCCCGCACCGGGGGTGCGCCCAAGGCCGAAATCGCGGTTTGTCCGGCTCCGACTATCGCAAGCGGCACGGTCGAAAGTCAAGACATTTGCGCATCGCAATTGACATAAGTTTCACGCCTGCGATACTCGGTCGCTCATAAAGAATGGCGGAAACCGTGGCGAAACTGAGAAGAGAAACCCATACGGCCTATTTGGAAGCGGCGTCTCTGCGGCTGCGCGCCGCATGGCTCTATTATAATCAGGGCATGACGCAGAAGGATGTCGCCGAGAAACTGGGCATCAGCCGCTCCACCGTCATCCGCCTTCTGGACGAGGCGATGAAGCGCTCCGAAGTGCAGATATGGATCAACGAAGGCATTGAGGATTTCGTCGAGCTGGCCGGCCGGCTGGAGGCGGCCTACGGGCTGGACGAGGCGGTGATCATCCCTTCCCCGGATAAGGCGAACGCCGAAGGCACGGCCAAGGCCGTCGGGCTGGCGCTCGGGCAATTCCTCTCAGAAGCGGTGCCGAATGAGGCCACCATTGGCGTCGGCTGGGGCCGCACCATGACCGCTTCGCTCTCCAGCTTCCGCCCGCCGCGCCGGGAAAATTGCAAGGTCGTCTCGCTGCTCGGCGGTATCGTCGCCGTGCACCAGACCAACCCGCTGGATTACACCTGGCGGCTGGCGAGCGCGCTCGGAGCGGAATGTTACATGTTCCTTGCGCCGCTTCTGGTGGATTCGGTTGAGACCAAACGGGCGCTGATCGAAAAATGCGGGCTTGCGACGCTTTACGATCTCGCCGAAACGCTCGATCTCGCCATCGTCTCCTGCGGCGATATCGGCCCGCATTCGACCTCGCTGTCGGAAGGCTTCATTTCGAAAGCGACGCTGCAGGAACTCATCGATGCCGGCTGCGTCTGCGACACCATGTTCAATTTCATCGATGCCGAAGGTCGCTCGGTCGATCACCCGATCAACCAGCGCGCCATGGCAATCGATCTCGACACGCTGCGCAAGGCCAAACACATCGTGCTGGCCTCCGGCGGCGCCCACCGCGCCATCGCCATCCGCGCCACGATCAAGCGGATCGGGTGCAATACGCTGATAACAGACGAGGCGGCAGCGCGGGCGTTGATGGAGCTGGTTTAGGCCTCGTCGGGCCATTCGCGAGCGGCATGTTGCACGAACAGGATTTCGACCTGTTGCTCCGTCACGCGATAGGCAACGATGTAGGGCAGGCCGGAAATAACCAGCTCCCTAGTCCCTTCGATTTCGCCACTGCGTCCTAAATGAGGATTATCGGACAAAAGACGTGCCGTCGTCTGGTGAATTGCCCTAACGACTTTTACTGCCGCACGCGGATTACGTTCGGCGATATAGTCGCCTATAGCATCAAGCTCCCGGAGATAACGCCGCGTCCAAACCAACCGCACGCGTTTCAGGCCTTGGCATATTTATTCAGAACGACGTTGATTTCTTCTTCAGTAACAAACTCCCCGGCATCGGCCTCCGCCAACCCTGCCCTCACGCCGCTCGTCCATTTCTCCTGCCATGCCAGAGAACGTCCATGAGAAAGCGCATCTTCTATGATGCGGCTTGGAGTCGAGTTCGAGCGCTCGGCCAAGATATCCAGCCGGTGTTTAAGATCGTCGGGAAGTTCAATCGTGCTTTTCATGGGCCAAGAATAACCGATCCCAGGCAGATCGGCAAAGACAATCCAAGCCTCGCCTCACACCTTCCCCGTTTCCCAGCCGAGCATCGCCCGCTTGCGGGTCAGGCCCCAGTGATAGCCCGTCAGAGCCCCACTTTTACCGACAGCGCGATGACAGGGAACCACGAAGGACACCGGGTTTGCCCCGACCGCAGCACCGACCGCACGCGACGCGGTGGGCTGGCCGATATCGCAGGCGATGTGCGAATAGGTAACCGCGCGGCCCATCGGGATTTTCAGGAGGCTTTCCCAAACCCGCACCTGAAAATCCGTGCCGAGCAGCACGACGCGCAGCGGCCTGTCCGCCGACCACATGGACGGGTCGAAGATGCGCGCGGCATAGGGCGCCGTCGCTTCGCGATCCTCGACATAGTCCGCATTCGGCCAGCGGCCGGCCATGTCCTCGAAACACGCCCTTTCTTCGCCCGGATCGGCAAAGGCGCAGCCGGCAAGGCCACGATCGGTCACCATGACCAGCGCAAGACCGAAGGGCGAGGTGTGGAAACCGTAACGGATCGTCAGCCCGCCGCCCTTGGCCTTCCATTCGTCGGGCGACATGGCCTCATGGGTAACGAACAGATCGTGCAGGCGTCCGGGGCCAGACATACCGACCTCAATGGAGGTTTCCAGCAGCGGCAAATCCTCTTCGCGCAACAGCCGCTTGGCATGATCGAGCGTTACGGCCTGCAGGAATGCCTTGGGCGAAAGGCCGGCCCAGCGGGTGAAGGTCTTCTGCAATTGCGTCGGCGACTGGCCGAGCTCTGCGGCAATGGCTTCGAGGGAGGGCTGCTCGCGATAATCCAGCGTCAAAAGCTCGATAACCCCGCGCACCGTGTCGTAATCCGATCCGATGGGGGTGATGTCTTCGTTCAGCGTAATATTGGCGTTCATCGCAAATCTCCTAACGGGTAGGAGAAAACCATTAAAGCGACTTCGTCTCCACCCGTTTCTTGCGCCCTGCTCCATTTCTACCGTCATACCGGCCTCGAGCCGGTATCCAGCCAGCCCAAGTCCTTGGGCTGAAAGGAGTCTTTTCCGCCGCGCGGACGCGCGTCGGCTGGATTCCGGCTCAGGGCCGGAATGACGGAGGGAGAGCTGGATTATCCTCTTACATCCGCCGCCTGACAGTCGCCAGCGCACCGCCAAACGCCTTCGCGAAACTTTCCCGGTCATCCGGATTGAGAAACGAACCGATGTCGGTTGCCCGGCCTTCACCCGTCACATGCATGGAGACGATGCCGATCTCGTCATGCCGCCTCACCCTGAAACGCGCCCAGAAGGGATTGAAGCGATGCTCCACCATCCGACCGGCGGGAGAAAATTTGCGGATCGACAGGCTGGTGCGCGAGACGCTGACCTCTTCCCGCGCCTTCGCCGCCCGGTAATTGGCGCGGAAGGCGGCATAAAGCAGCAGGAAATCCAGCCCGAAGAACAGGCCGACCGGCCATGCCCCGGTGGCGAGGAAAAAGCCGCCATAGACAAGGCAGGCCAGGCCGGAGAAAAGCAGGAGCAGCCGGAAACCCCTTCTGCCAAGCGAACGGTGCGGAACGAGTTCCGCCGCGAAAATCGGCTGGTCGTTGAGCGTATCCACGTTGCTTTCCTCAGGGCGGGCTGGCTATAGATAGTCCATGACAGTCGCCAAAAAACGATCCAGCACCCAAACATTGAAAAAGTCAAATCCGGCATCCGCGCGCAAGCCGGCGCGGGTGAAAACGGCCTATTCGAAGGACGAGCTTACCGAAATCTTCCGGCGCTTTTCCATTCAGCGGCCGGAGCCGAAAGGCGAGCTGGAACATACCAATCCCTTCACCCTGCTGGTGGCTGTGGCGCTTTCCGCGCAGGCGACCGATGTGGGCGTGAACCGGGCCACGCGCGCGCTGTTCAAGGTGGCCGATACGCCGGAAAAGATGCTGGCGCTCGGCGAGGAAGAACTGATCGGTTATATCAAGACCATCGGGCTTTACCGCAACAAGGCGAAAAACGTCATTGCCCTGTCGCAGATGCTGATCGACAATTTCGGCGGCGAGGTGCCGAAAACCCGCGAGGAGCTGGTGACCCTGCCGGGTGTGGGCCGCAAGACGGCCAATGTGGTGATGTCCATGGCCTTCGGCGTGCCCACGCTTGCGGTGGATACACACGTCTTCCGCATTGCCAACCGGCTCTGTCTTGCGCCGGGCAAAACCCCTGACGAGGTTGAAGACCGGCTGATCCGCATCATTCCCGAACAATATCTGTTCCATGCCCATCACTGGCTGATCCTGCACGGGCGTTATTGCTGCAAGGCGCGCAAGCCGGAATGCGAACGCTGCGTGATTGCCGATATCTGCAAATCGCCGGAAAAGACCTTCGATATTCCAGCGCCGCTGGTGGAATTACCCGCGCAGTTGTTCGGTGCGGCCGCTAGCGAATGAGGGATCGCGCCGGCTGACGGCCTTGTGCAGATGCACCATCATCGAGGCGGCAAAAAGCGGCGTCAACAGGTTGAGGAACGGCACCGCCAGGAAGGCCGCTATCACCAGCCCGGCCATGAAAACGGTGGTGCGGTGTTTGGAACGGAACAACCTCGCTTCGGCGGGCGAGCGGAAGCGCATCGCCGCGAATTCGAAGAATTCCCGGCCGAGCAGATAGCCGTTCACCAGAAAAAACGCGATGAGATTGATACCCGGCACCAGAAGCAGCAACAGCGCGACAATGTTGCCGGCAATAACGACACCGAAGAACTTGATGGACGACAGAACGGCCTCGCCGACCGGCATCGCCTTGCCCGGAGGATCGTTCGGATAGCTCTTTTTCTCAACCACTTCGGCGACATCGTCGAGAAACAGGCCGGCAATGACGGCGGTGACCGGCGAAATGAGCAGCGCGAGCGCCAGCGCCAGCCCGATGCCGGCGAAAATGGCGAAAACGAAGGTCAACCAGCCCGCCCAATCCGGCACGCCGGGGATCAGCGTATCCACCCACGGCAGGGCGAAATAAACGAAGATCGACCGAATGGCGAACCACAGCGCCGCAAGCACGAGAAGCGTGAGCCCCAGAACCTTCCAGAAGACCGACCGGGTTTCGGCGGCAAAGAGATTGTGGAAGGCAAGCCTCGCCGCATCAAAAATCATCCGGAACTCCTCGACGCCTTTCGCGTTGAAACACACTTACCAGACGAGAGATAAGCGCTGCCCGCCCGCTCTGCAAGACGGACGGAAAGATGCCAAATGGCTGGTTTTAAACCGCAGATGGAATTTCTCTTGAATAAAAGGTATCTCTAAAATATAATAATATACCTATTACATTTCGCATTCCGGTCCGGTGGAGGACAAGGCCGGAAAAGCTATCCCCCACCGTCAAATTGCGGTTCGCACGCTCGTTTGCGCGCGCGCATGCATCATCGTTCAATAAAGATAAAAGAATGAGGCGTTGGTGGAAAAGCTGCTGTTGAACCTTACGCGCGCCATGAAGGCAGGCACCCCTTCAGAGCGCAAGATCGCCAAATATCTGATCGAACATCTGGACGAATTGCCGTTCGAGACGGCGCAGACGCTGGCCGCCAAGCTCAGCCTCAGTCCGATGACGGTCGGGCGTTTCCTGCGTTCGCTGGGATACCGGCAATTCAGCGATATACGCGCCGATCTGCGCCATGCCGAAGAAACCGCCGGCGCTGACCAACCCGCCATGGCCGAGGGCGGCGAACGCCATTCCAACCCGTTTTCACAGCTTCTGTCCCAGCAGATTCAGGCCATCCAGACCGCTTTTGACATGACCACCCAATCGATCTGGCGGGTCGCCATGAACGAGATCGCCACGGCGGGCAATGTTTTTCTGGCAACCTCTCCGGAAGGTCTCGATGCCGGGCGGCATTTTTACGGGCGGCTTCTGGAGAGCCGGGGCCATATCCATTATCTCGGCAGCGACAGCGCGGCCTATGTGGCCCTGTGGGATTTCGACCCCGCGCAGGCGCTGCTCGTCATCATGGATTGCGGCGGCGCCCTGTCGCCCCTGCAACGCCTGTCGGCAATGGCGCGCAAGAGCGGCTACAGGACATTGCTGATCACCACACGCTTTTATGAATGGGGACCGGAAAGCGCAGATCTCTGCCTTGCCATGCCGCAGGCGCAGAATGGCGGCCAGGGCCTGCTGCAACTGGTCTCCCTGCTGGAATTTACCCTCTGTGCGCTTGGCGCCAGCGCCGATGACAGCGGCAGGGCAAGGGCAAAGAACCTCACGGCCCTGAAACGCTCGCTGCGCAGCTAATTGCGTTTGGCGGCAATACGGGGCCGAGGGATCGAGTGGTTACCGCTCGTTTTTTCTCCTCGTCGGGGAGAAGGTCGCGGCAGCGGGATGAGGGGGCTAGGGTGCGGTCAATCGCTGGCGTTCCCCCTCATCCGGCCCTTCGGGCCACCTTCTCTCCGGCGGGGAGAAGAAATGAGCGGCGGCCGTCAACGCCTGCCATTAGCCTTTAGAAAATCAAAGGCTTTCCAGTTCCTGACGATGGCGGTGCATGGCGAGAAAACGGCGGTAATCCCGCTCATAACGGGGGCCACGCGCCGGATTGCCTGATATTTCTGCATTGCCCGGATACATGGCGGCTCCTGCAGCCGCAAGGTCCGCATGCACCCCGCCGGCCGTCGCCGCCGTCATCGCCGTGCCGAGCAGCACCGCATCGGCGGTGGCGGGAACGACGATGCGCTTGCCCGTCACATCGGCATAAAGCTCCATCAGCAGCGGGTTCTTCACATGCCCGCCGGTAACGTGCAGGCTTTCCACCGCATAACCGAAACGCTCCATCGCATCGAGCACATGGCGGGCGCCAAGCGCAATGGCGACGGCCGTGCGCCAGTAAAGACGGCAGAGACTGTCGAACGACGTATCCAAAGTCAGTCCGCTGATGACGCCGACGGCGTGCGGGTCGGCAAGCGGCGAGCGGTTGCCGTGGAAATCCGGCAGCACATGCAGCCGCTCGGCGAAGGCCTCGCCCTCAAGCGCGCGCAATTCCGTTACCCGCGCAACGATGCGGGCATGTAGCGCCGTATCCGGCTCACCGCCTGCCGCATGCATGCGCACGATATGGTCGAGCAGCGCGCCGGTGGCCGATTGCCCGCCCTCCACCAGCCAGTGACCCGGCAGGATCGCCTGCCAATAGGGCCCCCAGAGGCTGTGGCCGGGCATCTGCCGCTCCGACATGGCGACAAGGCAGCTCGATGTACCGGCGATCAGCGCCACATGCCGGCCCACATCCGCAGACAGGCAGCCGCCCAGCGCACCGAGCGCGCCGGCATAGGCGTCGATCATGCCCGCCGCCACCTGGCAGCCGGTATCGAGACCCAGTTCGGCGGCGGCTTCGGGCGAAAGCGGGCCGATGCTATCACCCGGCATTACCGTGGTGTCCGGCAGCCCTGCCCGCTCTCTCAAATCGGCAAGGCCCGCCAATTCGAGATAATCCGCCTGCCAGCCGGGATTTTCCTGCGCCAAAAAATTCCACTTCGCCGTCTGTGTGCAATTTGAACGCTGCGCTGAACCGGTCGCCTTCCACGTCAGGAAATCCGCCAGATCGAAGGCGAAGGACATGCGCGACCAGCTTGCCGGCATATGCGTCTTCAGCCACATCAGCTTCGGCATCTGCATTTCCGGCGAGACGCTGTTGCCGGCAAAATCCAGCACCCGGTGGCCGGATGCCGTCAGCCTATCGGCCTCCGATATCGCCCGGTGATCGAGCCAGACGATGGTGTCGAACCGGTCTTCACCGGTAACGGAAACCGAAACCGGCTCACCCCGCCCATCGCGGATGACCAGCGAGCAGGTGGCGTCGAAACCGATGGCGGCGATGCTGTGCGGTGAAACACCGGCCTCGGCAAGCGCTGCCCTCACCACGATGCAGACCGCTTTCCATATGTCGGTGGAATCGTGCTCGGCGTGGTTTTCCTGCGGCCTCTGCATCAGGATGGGATGGGTGGAGCGGGCAAGCAGCCGGCCGGCCGGATCGAAAATGCCGGCCCGGGCGCTGGCGGTGCCGACATCGACAGCGACGAGATTTTGACGCATCAAGACTGCAATTCCATCCCTTGCGCAACGACCCGGCGACGGCGGCAGGCAAAATCTGCTTCAGCCCGCATCACGTTCCATTTGGCCGTCAAAACCGCCCTTCCCCACATAGCTGCCGACAAGTTGGACCAAATCCGGCATCGCGTCAAACACCGCATCCGCACCAAGCCCGGCGATCTTTTCACGGAATGCGGGAAAGCGCGCATGCGAACCGCCGGTAAAGGCAAAAACGCCCATGCCAGCCGCCTTTGCGGCGGCAATGCCGGCCGGGCTGTCCTCGATCACGATGCAGTGACGCGGCTCGACGCCCATTTCGCGCGCCGCATGCAGGAAAAGATCGGGCGCCGGTTTGCCGTTCTTCACCATGGTGGCGCTGAAGACATGCGGTTCGAATTTGTCGATCAGGCCCGTCAACCCCAGCGAATAACGGATGCGTTCCGGCTGGCTTGAGGAAGCGACGCAGCGCCGCAGCGGCAGGAGCCTGTCCAGCGTTTCGCCAATGCCGTCAATCGGCCGAAGCTCGGTGCGGAAACGCTCAAACAGCGTCGCCCGCATATGGTCGAGAAAATCGATGTCGGTTTCGACACCGTAATCCTCAAACAACGTCGCCGTCATGCTGGCGACGCTGCGACCGAGGAAGCGCTCATAGGCCTCTTCCTCTCCCATCGTAACGCCGAGATGGGAGAGCATATCGAGAAGGACGGAGATGGAGACCGGCTCGCTATCGACGAGAACGCCGTCGCAATCGAAAATCAAAAGGGGCCCGGTCTCGTCTTCCATCTCATGGTCACTTTTCAGCCAGCTTGTCATCCAGATAAAGCTGCAACGTCTTCGCCGTGCCTTCTTGCCACAGCGTCTTCAATGCATGGGCAAAGCGTTTACGGAAAAGCTCCGATTCGGCAACCGTTCCGAAGATGTCTTCAAGCGCGAGGAAGGCCATCGGATCGTCCTTGGCCTTGATGGCAGCCGCCTGAAGCCGCTCGGCGCTGGCGTCGTTGAAGGTGATTTCCTTGCCGCTATCGGAGGTGCCCTGGAAATAACGGCACCACAGCGCCGAAACCAGCGAAAGGCCGACGATATCCTCGCCGCGCGCCAGACGGTCGGCGGTGGATGGCAGGATGAATTTCGGCTGGCGGTTGGAACCGTCCTGCGCCAGACGCGGAATGGTGTCGCCGATCTTCGGATTGAGGAAACGCCGCTCGATCAGCGCGAAATAATCGGCAAGATTCGTATCGGGAACCGGCGGAATGACCGGAATGATCTCGTCATTTTCAAGCTTTGCCAGAAATGCCCGGATCAGCGGATGTTCCATCGCCTCATGCACGAAATGAATGTCGAGCAGTGCCGCCGGATAGGCGATTGCCGCATGGCCGCCATTGAGAATGCGGATTTTCATGTGCTCATAGGGCGCGACATCCTTGACGAACTGCACGCCAGCCTTTTCCAGCGCCGGGCGGCCGGCGGGGAAATTATCCTCCATAACCCATTGCTTGAACTCCTCGCAGAAGACCGGCCAGTTGTCCTCGATGCCGAAATCGTCGCGGGCGATATTGCGTTCGCGCTCGCCTGTCGCGGGCGTAATGCGGTCGACCATGGAATTGGGGAAAGCGACATTTTCGCCGATCCAGTTGGCGAAGGCCGGATCGGACAGGGCCGCCAGCCCGACCACGGCATTTTTCGTGACCCTGCCATTATGCGGAATGTTGTCGCAGGACATGACGGTGAAGGGTTGCAGCCCCTTGTCGCGACGCGCCTTCAGCCCGGCGACGATGAGGCCGAACACGGTTTTCGGCGAAGCCGGGTTCCTGCCGTCCTCGGCAATGGCGGGATGCTGCGGATTGAAGGAACCGGAAGCATCGATGAAATAACCGCCCTCGGTAATCGTCATGGAAACGATGCGGATTTTCGGATCGGCGAGCGTATCGATGATGGCCTTCGTGTCGCCGACCTTCAGAATGTCGATCATCGGCCCGGTGACGCGCGCGCCGGTGCGGTTATTGTCCTGCTCCACCACCGTCGTCAGGAAATCCTGCGCGGCAAGCTTTTCGCGCATCACCGCATCGGACGGCAGAACGCCCGCGCCGATGATGGCGAAGTCATGGTCCGCACCTGTGTTGAAGAGGTCATCCAGATAAACCGCCTGATGGGCGCGGTGGAAATTGCCGACGCCGAAATGCACGATGCCGGCGGAAAGATCGGCCCGGGAATAGGCCGGAACCGCCGCCGTTTTTCTGGCGTCGTCAAGCGTTGCGAGGGAGAGTTTGCATGTCATGTCACGATCCTCGAAGGGGAAACGTTGTTCGTGCCAAGGCCGGGCGGCAGGCGCCCGATACTCAGCTCATCCAGTTGCCGCCATCGACATTATAGGTCTGGGCGACGATGTATTGTGCCTCATCGGAGGCAAGGAAGATCGCCATGCCGGTCAGGTCTTCGGCACGGCCCATGCGGCCGAAGGGTACTGCCTCCCCGACCAGCCGCTTCTTTTCACCGGCGGGGCGGTTTTCGTATTTCGCAAACAGCGCATCCACGCCGTCCCAGTGCTCGCCATCGACCACGCCCGGCGCAATCGCATTGACGTTGATGCCGTGCCGGATGAGATCGAGCCCCGCCGATTGGGTGAGGCTGATGACGGCGGCCTTGGTGGCGCAATAAACCGCCACCAAGGCCTCGCCGCGCCGGCCCGCCTGGCTTGCCATGTTGATGATCTTGCCGCCTTTTCCCCGAGCGATCATTGTTTTTGCAGCGGCCTGCATCATGAACAGCGTGCCGGACACGTTGATCGAAAACAGTCTTTCGTAGCTCTCGCGTTTGATCTCGACAATCGGCGCGAGGTCGAACAGCGCGGCATTGTTGATGAGGATATCGAGCCCGCCCGCCTGGCCCTCCACCGTGCGGATAGCGGTGTCGATGGAATGCTGCTTGGTCACGTCGAGTTCGACGGCATAGGCATTCTCGCCGATCTCGCGGGCGGTCTTGCTGGCGCGCTCGAAATCGATATCGGCAATGGCGACGGTTGCCCCCTCGCGTATATAGGCTTCGGCAAAGGCACGGCCAATGCCGCGCGCCGAACCCGTTATCAGCGCGGATTTGCCTTCCAGTCTTCCCGTCATATCGCCACACCCTTTTCATCGAACCTGTGGATCTTGGTGTCATCCGGCGTGATGAAGACGGTATCGCCGTGTTTGCACTCGAACTCGCCATCGGTCCTTGCGGTAATCGGCCCGATGCCGTTCACCTCGAGATGCAGGAAGGTATCCGATCCGAGATGTTCGGCGACGGTGACCTTGCCCTGCCAGAGCCCACTTTCCTTCGACAGCACCAGATGCTCCGGCCGCACGCCGGCGGTGGTCGCACCCTTTTGGCGGGCAAAGTCACCGGTCACCAGGTTCATGCGCGGCGAGCCGATGAAGCCGGCGACGAAGAGGTTGGCGGGGGAGCGGTAAAGCTCCATCGGTGAGCCGACCTGCTCGATATTGCCGCGGTTGAGCACCACGATCTTGTCGGCCATGGTCATGGCTTCCACCTGGTCGTGGGTGACGTAGATCATCGTCGTCTTCAGCGTGTTGTGCAGTTCTGAGATTTCCAGCCGCATGGTGCCGCGCAGCGCCGCATCGAGGTTGGAAAGCGGCTCGTCGAACAGGAAGGCGGAAGGTTCGCGCACGATGGCGCGGCCGATGGCGACACGCTGGCGCTGGCCGCCTGACAGCTGCGAGGGCCGGCGCTCGAGATAGTCGGTAAGGTTCAGCACCCTTGCGGCGTCTTCCACCTTTTTATCGATGATCGCCTTGTCGAGCTTGGCCATCTTCAGCGGGAAGGCGATGTTGTTCCTGACACTCATATGCGGATAAAGCGCATAGGACTGGAACACCATGGCAAGGCCACGCTCGGCCGGCGCCTTTTCCGTCACATCCTTGCCGTCGATGACGATCTTGCCGCCGGAAACATCTTCCAGACCGGCGATGAGGCGCAGCAGCGTGGACTTGCCGCAGCCGGAGGGACCGACGAAGACGACGAATTCGCCGTCATGGATATCGAGATCGATCGACGGGATGACTTTCGCCTCACCGAAGAGCTTGGACACGTTCTGAAGGGAAATGCTGCCCATGTTTGTCGTTCCTTATTTCACGGCGCCAAAGGTCAGGCCACGCACGAGTTGTTTCTGCGAGAACCAGCCGATGACGAGAATGGGGGCGATCGCCATCATCGAGGCGGCCGAGAGTTTTGCCCAGAACAGCCCCTGCGGACTTGAGAAGGAGGCGATGAAGGCCGTCAGCGGGGCTGCATTGGTGGTCGTCAGCCGGATGGTCCAGAAGGATTCGTTCCAGGCGAGGATGACGTTGAGGAGCAGCGTTGAGGCAATGCCCGGAACCGCCATCGGGGTCAGTACATGGACGATCTCATTCCACAGCGATGCGCCATCCATGCGGGCGGCTTCGAGAATCTCGCCGGGGATTTCCCGGAAGTAGGTGTAGAGCATCCAGATGACGATCGGCAGGTTGATGAAGGTGAGCATGATGGTGAGCCCGATGCGGGTATCGAGCAGGCCGGCATTGCGGAAGATCAGATAGATCGGCACCAGCACGGCGACGGCCGGCATCATCTTGGTGGAGAGCATCCACATCAAAATGTCCTTGGTGCGCTTGGTCGGCGAGAACGCCATGGCCCAGGCGGCGGGAATGGCGATGATCAGCGCGATGATCGTCGAGCCGAGCGACAGCACCACCGAATTCATGAACGGCTTGAAGTAATCGCGCTGGGTCTGGACCGTCACGTAATTCTCGAAGGTGCCCGACGGAATGAGGCTGAAGCCGGCGATCGCCTCCGGCTCGGTCTTGATCGAGGTGAGGAAGGCGTAGAGGATCGGGAAGAACAGCAGCAGCGCCACGGCCCAGGCCGCGATGGAAAAGCCGATCTTTGCGCGAGTGGTTGTCTTGCGGGCCATGATGTTTCCCCCTTACCGGTCGAGGTTCTTGCCGACCGCGCGCATCAGGAAGATGGCGACGATATTGGCGAGGATGACGGCGATGATGCCGCCGGCCGAAGCGCCGCCGACGTCGTAGCCCAGAAGTGCTGTGCGATAGATGAGGAAGGCGAGGTTGGTGGAGGCATAACCGGGGCCGCCATTGGTGGTGACGAGGATTTCCGCGTAGACGCCGAGCAGGAAGATCGTCTGGATGAGGATGACGACGGTGATGGCGCGCGACAGATGCGGCAGGGTCAGATAGACGAAGCGGTTGACGAAGTTGGCGCCATCCATCTCGGCGGCTTCCTTCTGTTCGCCATCGAGCGACTGCAGGGCGGTGAGCAGGATCAGCGTTGCGAACGGCAGCCATTGCCAGGCGACGATGATGATGATGGAGAGCAGCGGAAACTGCGCAAACCAGTCGACCGGCTGGAAACCGAAGAAGCGGGAGAGATCGGCAAGCACGCCGTAACCGGGATGCATGATCATGTTCTTCCACACCAATGCGGCCACCGGCGGCATGACGAAGAAGGGCGAGATAATCATGATGCGCACGATGCCCTGGCCGAAAATGTCATTGTCGAGCAGAAGCGCAATGGCGATGCCGCCGATGACGGTGATCGCAAGCACGCCGCCGACGATCAAAAGCGTGTTCCAGATCGACTGGAAGAAGGCCGGATCGGTGTAGAAATACTGGTAATTGAACAGACCGGCGAAGCTGACATTGGCCGGGTTGAGGAGATTGTAGTTCTGGAACGAGAACCAGAGCGTCATCGCCAGAGGCACGATCATCCACACCAGCAACAACAGCACCGATGGCGCAAGCATGACCCGCGCTAATCCGCTCGTGTTTCGGGTTGCCATTGCACTCACCTCCCCTTGGGCCGGGGCGTCACGACATGCGCCCGGCATATCCGGAAGAACCGGCTCATTCTTGTTTTGATTTGAAAGGCTTAAACGCCACCGTACAGACCGGCGGCTTTCCATCCCAAGGTTCGCTGCCCGGCATTGGCGCCGGGCAGCGATCTTCGGGAGGATTACTTGATGTAGCCGGCGCGGGTCATTTCACGCGTCGCGGTCGACTGGGCGCCCGCAAGCGCATCGTCAACGCTGGACTGACCGGCAACGACCGCCGAGAACAGCTGACCGACCGTGGTGCCGAGCGCCTGGAATTCAGGGATCGCCACGAACTGACCGCCGGTGTAAGGCACGGGCTTTACGGTCGGCTTGGTGATGTCGGCGGCATCCATTGCGGCAAGCGTCGGCTTGGCGAAGGCGGCGGCCTTTTCATACTCGGCATTCTTGTAAAGCGAGGTGCGGGTGCCCGGAGGCACGTTTGCCCAGCCTTCCTTGGAGGCGACGAGCTCGGTATATTCCTTGCTGGTTGCCCAGGAAATGAATTTCTCGGCCGCTTCCGCCTTCTGCGAGCTCTTCGGGATCGCGAGGTTCCACGACCACAGCCAGTTGCCGTGGTTCTTCAGCTCGCCATGCGTCGGGAAAATGGCATAACCGACCTTGTCGGCGACGGTGGAATCCTTCGGGTTGGAGACGAAGGAAGCAGCGACCGTAGCGTCGATCCACATGCCGCATTTGCCCTGCTGGAACAGCGTCAGGTTTTCGTTGAAGCCGTTGGAGGATGCGCCCGACGGACCGGCATCCTTCATCAGATCAACGTAGAACTGCAGGGAGCTCTTCCATTCCGGCTGATCGAATTGCGGTTTCCAGTTTTCATCGAACCAGCGGCCGCCGAAGGAGTTGGTGAGCGCGCTGATGAAGGCCATGTTTTCGCCCCAGCCGGCCTTGCCGCGCAGGCAGATGCCGTTGATATCGGCCTTGCGGTCGGTGATCTTGCGGGCAGCGTCGCCGATGAATTCCCAGGTCGGGTTATCGGGCATCTTCAGGCCGGCTTTTTCGAACAGGTCCTTGCGATACATGATCATGGCGGATTCGCCATAGAAGGGCGCGGCGTAAAGCTTGCCTTCGCTGGAGAGGCCGCCGCGGATCGCCGGCAGCAGATCGTCGACGTCATATTTGTCGCCGAGCTTTTCGAGCGGCAGCAGCCAGCCCTGCTTGGCCCAGATCGGCACTTCGTAATTGCCGATGGTCATGATGTCGTATTGGCCGCCATTGGTGGCGATATCGGTGGTCACGCGCTCACGCAGGACGTTTTCTTCAAGCGTCACCCACTCGACCTTGATGTCGGGGTTCTTGGTGGTGAAGTCCGAGGTCAGACCCTGCATGCGGATCATATCGCCGTTGTTCACGGTCGCGATGGTCAGCGTCTCGGCGGAAGCAAGGGTCGAAAAGGCGAGTGCCGAGCATGCGCCCAGCAAAATGGTCTTCAATGTCATATCTTCCTCCCAGAAGAAAAATGATGAGCATTCGCTTTGCTCTAGGGCATTTACTCACCTCATCAGCAAAAAAGTCAAGCGACATCCTGTGCTGCGACGCACATGGAAAAACCAAGCCGTTGATTTTATGTGTTTAATTTTTGCTCAGTGCGTGAGCAAATATTCGCTTGTGACTTCATCGGTGATGAGGCCGTTCAGCAGACCGCCCCTCAACGCCGCCAGAATCGAGGCGTTCTTGCGTGCGCCCTGCGCCATGCCGATGACGGTGCAGGTGTCTCTTGAAGGGATGGGAACGGAGGCGACGCGCTCGTTGACGGAATGCTCGAGAATGCGGCCATTGGCATCATACATCCAGCCGCAAATCTCGCCAACGGCACCGCTTGCCATCAGCGCCTTCATCTCATCGACACCCAGAAAACCGTCGACGCAGAGCGGTGCGTTTTCGCCGAGTTCGCCGACACCGACGAAGGTGACATTCGCCGCAGAACCCAGCGCCAGCGTGGAACGCACCATGGACTGGTCGTGCAGCAGTTCCCGCTCTTCCGCAGAAGAACATAGAACCGGCAGCGGCATCGGAAAATGCCGTGCCTTGATGGCATCGGCCATGCTGAAGATGACATTATAATAGGCGGCCGAGCCATCCGGCCCGATATTGCCCGTCAGCGACACGATGCGATGCTGGGGGCATTCCATCGGCGGCAGCTGGTCGACAGCGGCCTTCAATGTACGGCCGGTACCGATGGCGAGCACGATGGGATCGGCATTCTTCAGCCAGCGCTCGATTTCCGCCGCCCCGGCCTCGGCAATGCCGACAGTGGAGGAGACGCCGGCCGGATCGCTCGGCACCACTTCGATATATCTAAGGTCGAATTTTTCCTTGAGACGTTCAGCTTTTTCGAGACAGGCGGCGATGGGGTGATCGAGCCGGACCTTGATCAGCCGTTCGGCAACAGCAAGCGATACCAGCCGCTGCGCCGATTGCCGGGAAATGCCCATGGCGGCGGCGATCTCATCCTGCGTGCGGCCCGCGACATAATAAAGCCAGCCGGCACGGGCCGCATCGTCCAGCCGTCCATGTGCGTCGTTTCGTCTGGCCATGCCGCTGCCCTTTGAGAATTATGCTTGCGCATTTGCTGGCATTTTTTTGCGTCGGCTGTCAAACGGCGGATGCAGAAGAGAGCACTCAGTGGGCCTAAAATCATCTGGCGTGACGGTGCGGCAAATTTCTTCTCCCCGCCGGGGAGAAGGTGGCCCGAAGGGTCGGATGAGGGGGCAACGTTAGCGATATACGGAGAACTTGCCCCCTCATCCCGCTGCCGCGACCTTCTCCCCCACGGGGAGAAGAAATGCGCGGCGACCGCTCGGTTCCTTACCAGCTCTCCGCCCGTACCCTCAATCAAGCCGCTTCCTGCACCAGATGCCCTGCGGAAACCTCACGGTAATGGCGCTGCGGCGGCACATAATCCACCGGCCGAATCGGGCTTTTGATCTCGTCGGTCGCCATGTTGCGCCGGATCTGCCGCCGCGCCGGGTCCGGCACCGGAACGGCGGACATCAGCTTTTTCGTATAGGGATGTTGCGGATTGTCGAAAACCGCCGCGCGCGGGCCGATTTCGACAATCTCGCCGAGATACATCACCGCCACACGATGGCTGACACGCTCCACCACCGCCATGTCATGGCTGATAAACAGGAAAGCGAGGTTGAGGCTCTGTTGCAGGTCGAGCAGCAGGTTGCAGACCTGCGCCTTGATCGAGACATCGAGCGCGGACACCGCCTCGTCGGCAACGATGACCTTGGGGTCGAGCATCAGCGAGCGGGCAATGGCGATACGCTGGCGCTGTCCGCCGGAAAATTCGTGCGGGAAACGCCGCATCATATCCGGGCTGAGGCCCACCTTTTCCAGAAGATCGGCCGCCTTTTCGCGGGCCTGCTGCTTGGTTCCGAGGCGATGCTCGATAAAGGGCTCCATGATCGCCGTGCCGATGCTCATGCGCGGATCGAGCGAGGCGAAGGGGTCCTGGAAGATCATCTGCACGCTGCGGCGCATGGTGCGCAGCGTCGTCTTGTCGAGCTTCAGCACCTCGTAACCGTCAAGCATGACATTGCCGGATGTCGGCTCGATCAGCCGGGTGATGGAGCGGCCCGTGGTGGACTTGCCGCAGCCCGATTCACCCACGAGAGACAGGGTTTCGCCCTCGGCGAGATCGAAGGAGACCTTTTCCACCGCATGCACGGCGCCGGATTTGCGGCCGAAAAGGCCGGTGCGGATATCGAAACGGGTGGTGAGGTCCTTGACGGAAAGAATGGGCGTGCGGCCGCCGGAGACCGTATCCTTCACCTCCGCGACGGGCTGGCTTTCGCCGGTCTTGATATCGATGATCGGGAAACGGGCCGGCAGCACCCTCTCCTTCATCGAGCCGAGCTTCGGCACCGCCGAAAGCAGCGCCCGCGTATAAGGATGGCGGCCACGATGGAAGATGTCGTCGGTGGTGCCGGTTTCCACCACATCGCCGCGGAACATGACGATGGTGCGGTCCGAGACTTCCGCCACCACGCCCATATCATGGGTGATGAACAGGACCGACATGCCCTCCTCTTCCTGCAGCGTCTTGATGAGGTCGAGAATCTGGCCCTGAATGGTGACGTCGAGCGCCGTTGTCGGCTCGTCGGCGATCAGCAGCTTCGGTTTGGAGGCGAGCGCCATGGCGATCATCACGCGCTGGCGCATGCCGCCGGAAAACTGGTGCGGGTAATCATCGAAACGGTTCTTCGCATTGGGAATACGGACCTTCTCAAGCAGGCGGATGACCTCGGCGCGCGCAGCGGATGAGGAAATATCCTGATGCACGGTCAGCGCCTCGGCGATCTGCTTGCCGATCGGGAAGATCGGGTTAAGGCTGGTCATCGGCTCCTGGAAGATCATCGAAATGTCCTTGCCGCGAACCTTGCGCATCTCCTCTTCCGGCAGCGCCAGCAGGTCGCGCCCGCCGAGCATGACCTTGCCTTCGATGCGGCTCGTCTTTTTATCGAGCAGCCGCATGATGGAGAGCGAGGTAACGCTTTTGCCGGAGCCGCTTTCACCGACGATCGCCACCGTTTCGCGCGGCGCGATCTCGAAACTCATATTACGGACCACGGATTTCCAGCCGCCATCGACGCGGAAGGATGTGGTGAGATTTTGAACCGATAAAACCGGGCTTACCGAACCGCCGGTCTGTTCCATGGACGTTGCCGCCAAAAGCATGCCGATCTCCTGAAAAGCAAAAGGCGGCCATGAAGGCCGCCGGATGTCTTACGCAGCAAGTGCGGTTTCGGCCATCGAAACCCAGTAGCTGATGCCGTAAGGCAGCGCATCGTCGTTGAAATCATAGGCCGCATTGTGCAGCCCGGCGGTATCGCCATTGCCGATGAAGATGAAGGCGCCGGGGCGCGCTTCCAGCATATAGGAGAAATCCTCTGCCCCCATATGCGGGGTTGGATTGGTGTTGACGGCGTTCGCGCCGGCCACGCCCATCGCCACGCCGGTCGCGAATTCGGTCTCGTCACTGTGGTTGAAGGTGACGGGATAACCGCGATGATAATTCACCTCCACGGTGGCGCCATGCGCCATGGCGGTGGCGGTCGCCACTTCCTTCAGGCGCTTTTCGGCGAAATCGCGGGTTTCCGGCAGCAGCGTGCGCACCGTTCCCGTCAGCGTCACCGCACCGGGAATGACATTGACGGCCGTGCCGCCATGGGTGGTGGCGACGGTGACGACCAGCGATTTCAGCGGATCCGTTTCGCGCGAGACGATGGATTGCAGGGCGATGATGATATGCGCCGAGGTCAGCACAGGATCGATGGAAAGATGTGGGGCGGCCGCATGGCTGCCCTTGCCGGTGATGACGATTTCGAAACTATCCGCCGCCGCCATGGTCGATCCCTTGCGGATGGCGAAATTGCCGACCGGAATGCCCGGCTCGTTATGCATGCCATAGACCTGCGAAATGCCGAATTTCTCCATCATGCCGTCGTTCAGCATGGCGAGCGCGCCAGCGCCGCCCTCTTCCGCCGGCTGGAAAATCACCGCCACGGAGCCCTTGAAATTGCGGGTCTCGGCCAGATATTGCGCCGCACCCAAAAGCATGGCGGTGTGCCCGTCATGACCGCAGGAATGGGCCTTGCCCGGCGTCTTCGAAGCCCAGGGCTTGCCGCTTGTCTCAAGGATCGGCAGCGCGTCCATGTCGGAACGGAAACCGATGGTCGGGCCATCCCCGTGCCGGCCCTTGATGATGCCGACCACGCCGGTCTTGCCAATGCCGGTCTCGACGACGTCGCAGCCGAAGGATTTCAGTTTTTCGGCCACGAATTTCGATGTTTCGAAGACATCGTAGAGCAGTTCCGGGTGTTCGTGCAGATGGCGCCTCCAGCCGGCAACTTCTTCCTGCATTTCAGCCACACGGTTCAATATCGGCATTCTCTTTTTCCCTTTTTTTGTTCCCCGCCGGGTTGTCGGACGCCATATTGCGTTTGGAAATTCTCGTTTTGCAAGCATGAAATTTGCTGCATGAGCGAAAAATAGGCCCAAAACTGAATGGCTCAATTTTTGTTCATCAAAGGAACATTGGGACTTGCTTTTCAAAAAAACTGACAATAGCATCATCGGGAATGGAGGAATATTCCTTAGCAAAGTCAAATACTTAGAATAACAGACCTTGCACATGACGACGGGAAAAGCGTCAAACATTCAAACAGATAAAATCCAAAAAGGGGAAAACTACAATGAAGAAGCGCAGCGTTCTCTTTGCCAGCACGGTGGCGGCCATGGCCCTGGCAGGCTCTGCCGCCCATGCCGAGCGCGGCAGTGACGGCGAACTGAAAATCCTGTTCTGGCAAGCAGTATCGACACTTAATCCTTATCTTTCCGGTGGCACGAAGGAAGTCTACAGCTCGTCCATGGTGATTGAGCCGCTGGCGCGCTACGACGAAAAGGGCGAGCTGGTGCCGATGCTGGTCACCGAAATTCCGACGATCGACAATGGCGGCGTCGCGAAGGATTTGCTCAGCATGACCTGGAAGCTGAAAAGCGACGTGAAGTGGTCGGATGGCACGCCGTTCACCGCCGAGGACGTTATTTTCACCTGGAAATATTGCACCGCACCGGATGGCGGCTGCGCGCAGGCGGCGCAATATGAGGGCGTGAAGAATGTCGAGGCCGTCGACGCCCACACCGTCAAGGTCAGCTTCACCGAACCGAAACCTTACCCCTATTCCGCATTCGTCGGCGCACAGTCGCCGGTCATCCAGAAGAAGCAGTTTGAAAAATGCGTCGGCGCTGCCGCGCCCGGCTGCACATCCGCCAATTTCGGCCCCATCGGCACCGGCCCCTTCGTGGTCAAGGATTTCAAGCCGAATGACGTGATCAGCTTCGTCGCCAACACCAATTACCGCGACCCCGCCAAGCCCGCCTTCGCGACGGCGACCCTGAAGGGCGGCGGTGATGCCGCCTCCGCCGCACGCGCCGTGCTGGAAACCGGCGAATTCGACTATGCCTGGAACATGCAGGTGGAGCCGGAAATCCTCGCCACCATGGTAGCCGCAGGTAAAGGCAAGCTTGAGACAGCCTTCGGCACCCAGGTCGAGCGTATCAATCTCAACTGGTACAATGCCGATCCTTCGCTGGGCGACAAGCGCTCCACCAAGCAGGCCGGCCCGCACCCTGCCCTTTCCGATCCGGCCGTGCGCCGTGCATTGTCGCTTGCCATCGACCGCGATGTCATCGACGAAGCGGGTTATGGCGAAGCGGGCAAGCCGACCTGCAACATCGTGCCGGCGCCGGAAGCCGTCGCTTCCACCAAGAATGACAGCTGGTGCCTGAAGCAGGATGTGGAAGGCGCAAACAAGCTGCTCGACGATGCCGGCTGGGTGAAGGGCGCCGATGGCATCCGCGCCAAGGATGGCGTGAAGCTCTCCTTCCTCTACCAGACCTCCACCAACTCGGTTCGCCAGGCCACGCAGGAACTGGTGAAGGACATGTGGTCGCAAATTGGCGTTGCCTCCGAACTGCGCAATGTCAGCGCCTCGGTCTTCTTCGGCGGCGACCCGGCTAGCCCGGATACCTTCCAGAAATTTTATGCCGACGTCGAAATGTACACCAACAATTTCGACGGCACGGACCCGGAAAAATATCTGGCGGAATGGCTGTGCGACAAGATTCCGGCCCCGGAAAACGGCTGGCAGGGCCAGAATATTCCGCGTTATTGCAACCCGGAATTCGACAAGCTGGTGGGTGAACTCTCCAAGACCGCCGAGCTTGCCAAGCGCGCGGAAATTTCCAAGCAGCTGAACGACATGCTGACGGAGGAAGGCGCGCATATTCCGCTCATCCACCGCGGCAGCGTTTCCTCGCATTCGCTGACGCTGGAAGGCGTTCGCATGAATGCCTGGGATTCGGAACTCTGGAACGTCGCGGACTGGTCCCGCAAGAAGTAACACGCGGATGCGCCGGCTTCTCCCCCCGGAGAGGCCGGCCTTCTGCATGCCCCTGGACCATGATCTGAAGACACATTTGCCGCGTTAAGGCGAAAACGCTCCCAATTTTCGTCCTGTCGCGCTCTGGGTCTGGAGAGTTTCAGATGTTTACCTTTACGCTCCGGCGGCTTACCTTTGCCGTACCGACGCTGCTTGTCATCAGCTTCGTCATCTTCGCGCTGCTCGATCTTGCGCCGAACGACCCGACCGGCGACCTGCCGCTCACCATCCCGCCGGAAGTGCGCGAGCAAATCCGCGCCTCGCTTGGCCTCGACCAGCCCTTCTTCATCCGCTACCTGATGTGGCTGCAGCAATTCTTCATCAACGAACCGCTGAACCTCATTGAAAGGCTGACCGGCTGGCAGATCGGCGATGGCAGCCGCATGCGGGTGCTTTCCTGGGCGACACGCAGCCCGGTGGTCGATCTCGTCATTCAGCGCATGCCGCAGACATTGTGGGTGGTGGGCCTCGCCTATCTCTTCGGCGCGCTGCTGGCGATCCCGATCGGCGTCATCTCCGCCTATAAGCAATATTCGATCTTCGACCAGATCGGCACCTTCGTTTCGATGGTCGGTTATTCGGTGCCGACCTTCTTTACCGGCGTGCTGCTGGTCGTCATCTTCAGCTCTTACCTGCAATGGTTCCCTTCCGTTTATGACACCAACCTTCAGGTGACCGACTGGGGAAGTTTCGTGGCGCAGGTGAAACAGATGTTCCTGCCGGTACTGGTGCTGACGCTCTACAATGTCTCGCAGATCAGCCGCTTCGTGCGCGCCTCCATGCTCGACAATCTGCATCAGGATTATGTGCGCACCGCGCGCGCCAAGGGCGTGAAGGAAAAATCCGTCCTGCTCATCCACGTGCTGCGCAACAGCCTGATCCCGGTGGTGACGGTGATTGCGCTCGGCGTGCCGACGATCTTTTCCGGCGCCATCATCACTGAGCAAATCTTCCGCGTGAACGGGCTTGGCCAATTGCTGATCACCGCCGTTCAGGGCGCGGATATTCCGCTGGTGCAGACGCTCACCTTCATTTTCGCGGTGCTTATCGTGCTCTTCAACCTGATTGCCGACGTGCTGTACGGCATTCTCGACCCGAGGATCCGCTATGACTGACGCCACCATCGCAGCGCCGACGGTTGCGGCCACCCCCACGCAATCCGCCCTTGCCGATATCTGGAAACAGTTCCGCGTTCACAAGGGCGGCGTGGCGGGCCTCTTCGTCTTCGTTTTCATCCTGCTGGCGGTCTATGTCGGCCCCTATATCCACACCGTTGCGCCCAACGCCATCAATGTGAAGGCGCGCAACCAGTGGCCGTCGCTCGCGCATCCCTTCGGCACCGATAATCTCGGCAAGGACATGCTGGCGCAGGTTCTGGCCGGCGGGCGCATCTCGCTTGCCGTCGGCATCACCGCCATGTTGCTGGCGCTGTTTCTCGGAACGCTGGTGGGCGTGCTGTCTGGCTATTTTCGCAGGCTGGACGGCCCGCTGATGCGGCTGACCGACCTGTTCCTGGCGCTGCCGCTCTTGCCGCTGCTGCTCGTCATCCTGATGCTGTTTCGCGATACGTTGCGCGCCGCCTTCGGGCCGGAAACCGGCATCTTCATCCTCATCGTCTTCGTGATCGGGATAACCAGCTGGATGCATACGGCCCGTATCGTGCGCGGCGATGTGCTGACGATCAAAAGCCAGGAATTCATCATGGCGGCGAAATCGAGCGGCATGCGCGAATACCGCATCATCCTCAGGCATATTCTGCCGAATGTGCTGAGCTCGATCATGGTCTCGGCCACGCTCGGCATCGCCGCCGCCATCATCACGGAATCCGCGCTGTCCTT
This sequence comes from Agrobacterium sp. CFBP 3001, assembly GCF_027871605.1. Lineage (NCBI taxonomy): Bacteria > Pseudomonadati > Pseudomonadota > Alphaproteobacteria > Hyphomicrobiales > Rhizobiaceae > Agrobacterium > Agrobacterium sp. CFBP 3001. Next base: position 39,435 of record NZ_JAQAHD010000009.1, on the reverse strand, counting down.
CCTCGGCCTCGGCTTCCCCTCCGATTTCCCGACCTGGGGACGGCTGCTGTTCGATGGCGCCAACTTCCTGCAACTGACGCCCTCGCGCGTGCTGTGGCCGGGGCTGGCGATTTCGCTGACGGTTCTGAGTGTGAATTACATCGGCGATGCCGTGCGTGACGCGCTCGATCCAAGAGCGCTGAAGAGCTAAACGCTCTCTCCCTCATCCCTGTGCTCGTCACACGGATCCAGCCAGCCCAAGTCCTTGGGCTGAAAGGACTCTCCCCGTCGCGCAGACGCGCGCCGGCAGGATTCCTGTGACGAGCACAGGAATGAGGCGAAGGGGTTTCGCGGCACAAAAGCGGGACGTGCCCTAATGATAATTCACCTTCTCCGCATCGAGAATGCTGTCCGCATCCAGCGCCGCAATCGGAATATCGCTGCGCGCCGGAATATCGCCGGAAAGCTGAAGCGCGAGATAACGCCCGCAGCAGACCCGAAGGAACGAGGTGAAATTGCCGAGATCGTGCCCGGCATCGATCGATTCATTATAGAGCTTGGCGATGAGCTGCACGCTGTTCATGCCGTCGCGCCGCGCGATCTCGTCCAGCGTCGACCAGAAGAAGTTTTCAAGCCGCACGCTGGTGACCATGCCATCGATCCTGAGCGACCGCGTATGGCTCTCCCAAAGCGTCGGGTCTGCCTTGATGAAAAGCTTGCACATGGTTTCCTCCCTCACCACGCCTGAAAGATAGGTGGAAAACGGGGCCGGAAAAAGCCCCGTTTCGCCGGTCTCATTTGCCGAGCACGGCCATGAATTGCGAAAGCCAGGCCGGATGTGCCGGCCATGCGGGCGCCGTCACCAGCTTGCCGTCAGTAACGGCCGCATCGATGGCGATATCGGCATAGGTGCCGCCCGCCAGTTCCACTTCAGGGCGGCAGGCGGGATAGGCCGAGCAGGTGCGGCCCTTCAGGACGCCCGCAGCCGCCAGCAGTTGCGCACCATGGCAGACGGCGGCCACCGGCTTGTCGGCCTCGAAGAAATGTTTCACCGCCGAAAGCACATCCGCATTGAGCCGCAGATATTCCGGCGCGCGACCGCCGGGAATGACCAGCGCATCGTAATCCGCAACCTTGATATCGGCGAAGGTGGCGTTGAGCGCGAAATTATGGCCGCGTTTTTCCGAATAGGTCTGGTCGCCCTCGAAATCATGGATGGCCGTGGCAATGGTCTGGCCCGCCTTCTTGCCCGGGCAGACGGCATGTACCGTGTGGCCGACCGCGAGCAGCGTCTGGAACGGCACCATGGTCTCATAATCCTCGGCGAAATCGCCGGCGATCATCAAAATCTTCTTCGGCATGTCTGCTCCTCCCGTTTTCGAATGCCTTTGGGCACCCTAACAGGCGGGATCGAGATGCGGGTATTATGGCAATACTACAGGGTCGATAAAGCTGGGATCAGCGGGCCTGCGGCGGCTGCGGCCAGCGTCTCACACCACCGCCCCAACTCTCAAAGGCCTTTGAAAGTTTGAGCACGAACAAATCTTCGTAACGCGGCCCGACGATCTGCAAGCCGATGGGCATTCCCGATCTGGAGAAGCCGCAATTGATCGAGGATGCCGGCTGTTCCGACATGTTCCACGGCACCGTGAAGGCGATATGTTCGAAGGGCCGCTCGGGATCATTGGTGGGCGAGGCCCAGTCAGCCGGATAGGACACGATGGGATTGACGGGTGAAATCACCGCATCAACGAACTGCATCAACCGCCCGCAAGCCGTACGCATTTCCATGGTCTGGTTGAAACCGAAAACGGCGCGCGAACCGGAAATATCCGCCCCCTTCTGCGCCCATTCGTAAATATAGGGAAGGATCGCGGCACGGCGGTCCGCGCTCAGCGCCGCCATGTCGCCCCAGAACTTCGCCCGCCAGAAATCGTCCAGCCCATCCAGCATTTCCCGCGTCAGCACCGGCTCGACAGGGATGACGATGGCGCCGGCAGCCTCGAACAGTTTCGCGGCGGAGAGCACGGCGTCGCGCACCTCTTCGTCCAGCGGCAGGCCGCAGCCGGCATCCAGCATCAGGCCGATTTTCAGGCCCTTCACATTCATATCGAGGTCCATCCAGTCGATATCGTTGGGCGGCAGCGCCGTGCCGTCGCGCCAGTCGGGACGGGAAAGCGTCGCCATGGCATAGGCGGCATCAACAACAGTGCGGGTCATCGGCCCGGCGCAGCGGCCGGTATAATAGGGATCGACAGGGATGCGGCCCTGGCTTGGCTTGAAACCGAACAGGCCGGTCCAGCCCGCCGGCAGCCGCACCGAGCCGCCAATATCCGTGCCGATATGCAGCGTGCCGTAACCCGCAGCCCCGGCCGAGGCCGCACCGGCGCTGGAACCGCCGGGGTTCTGGGTGGGGTCCCACGGATTGCGGCTGAGCTTGTGGAAACTGGAAAGGCCGGAGGAAAGCATGCCGTAATCCGGGCACGTCGTCTTGGCGTAAATAATCGCGCCATCCTCCCGGCAGCGGGCGGCCACGGGCGCGTCCTCTACCGCGGGCACCAGTTCCACCGCTTTGGTGCCGAGCGGCACCGGATGGCCTTTCGTGGCGATCAATTCCTTCAGCGAAACCGGAATGCCATCGAGGGCCCCGAGCGTTTCGCCTTTTTGCCAACGTTGCGTCGAGGCCAGCGCTTGCCTGCGTGCATCTTCCGGATCGTAGGCGTAAAGCGCGTTCACCACCGGTTCGAAGGCATCGATACGAGCCTCCACCGCCTGCCAATATTCCGATGGCGAAAGCTTCCTCTCCCGGTAAAGCGCCAGGATTTCGAGCGTGTTGAGGTCTATGAGATCGGTCATGGCATCGTCTCGTCAGAAAAACAGGAAATGGGGGCGACAGCTTTTTTGAGCGGTCAGCTGGTATCGCGCGGGTCCAGCAGGTCGCGCAGGCCATCGCCGAGAAGATTGAGGCCGAAGACGGCGAGCGCAATCGCAAGGCCGGGCATGATGGCGAGCCAGGGCGCCGTGCCGAGATAGGTCTGGGCATCGGCCAGCATCCGCCCCCAGGTGGCGGCGGGTGGCGGCATGCCGAGACCGAGGAAAGAAAGGCCTGCTTCCGTCAATATCGCAAGACCGAGCTGGATCGTCACCTGCACGATGATCTGGTTGGAAATATTCGGCACAATGTGGAAAAGCGTGATCTTGGCGCGATTCTGGCCGATGCTGGTGGCGGCGGTGACATATTCCCGCGACCATATCTGCAACGCCGCCCCCAGCGTCAACCGGGCAAAGACCGGCACCATGAAGGTGGCGATGGCGATGATGGCGGTAAAACGGCCCGTGCCGATGAAAGCGCCCAGCATCATCGCCGACAGGATGGGCGGCACGGCGAAGATGATGTCGCAGATGCGCATGACCACGGTTTCGGTGAAACCGCGCAGGGCCGCAACCGCAACGCCGATGGTCGTGCCAATAAATGCGCCGAGGGCGACGGCGGCGATGGAGGTGGACAGCGAGTTCCACGCACCGGCCATCAGCATCGACAGCACGTCGCGGCCGAAATGATCCGTGCCGAGGCCGCCATAAACCAAGGGCGATTTCAGCTTCTGGACGATCTGCATCTTGGTGGGGGACACCGGCGTCCAGACCAGCGACAGCAGGGCGACTGCGACCAGAAAGACCGTGACGGCGATGCCGACGGCAAAGGCGGGGCGGCGGCGGATCAATCGCATCATCGCGCACCTGCCCGCAGTCTCGGATCGATGAAAAGATAGGCGATATCGACCACGAAATTCATGACGATCACCAGCGCCGAGAAAAACAGCACTACGGATTGCATGACGACGATATCGCGCTGGGTCAGCGCCTGATAGGCAAGCCGCCCGAGACCCGGCAAGTTGAAGACATTTTCCACCAGCACCGCCCCGGCAATGAGGAAGGTGAATTGCAGGCCGATCATGGTGACGACAGGGATCATCGCATTCGGCACCGCATGGCGCCACAACGCCACCCGCTCGCTCAGACCCTTGGCGCGCGCGGTGCGCACGAAATCCTCATTCATCACTTCCAGCACGGCGGAGCGGCAGACGCGCGTAAGAACGCCGGCCTGCGACAGCGCCAGCGCCACCGCCGGAAGGATGAGCGCTGTAAGACCAGCTGAAAAGCTCGGCGTCCAGCCGGGAAAACCGCCGGCCGGCATCCAGCCGAGCGTGGTGGAAAAGACGATGATAAGCAGCAGGCCGACCCAGAAACCGGGCACGGCAATTCCCACATGCGAAAACAGCCCGGCTGCAAAATCCAGCGCCCCGTTGCGGCTCCGCGCCGCCGCCACGCCGAGCGGAATGGCGATGGCCACCGAAAGGCAGACGGCCAGCAGCGCAAGCGGCAGGGTAACGGCCAGCCGCTCCAGGATCAGCCCCGCCACCGGCACTCCATAGGTATAGGATTGCCCGAGATCGCCATGAAACACACCGGCCAGCCAGTGGAGATAACGCAGCGGCAGCGGCTGATCGAGGCCCATCTGCTTCTGCAGCGCGGCCAGCGTATCGGGGCTCGCCGAGGTTCCGAGCATGATGGCGGCAGGATCGCCCGGCAGCAGGCCCATGACGACATAGATGATGAGGGAAACGGCAAACAGGGTGATAACGAGGCTTAAAAGACGCCGGATGAGGACGGCTAACATCTGGCATCTTCTCCTTGCTTTGTTTCGCCTGCGGTCGAAGGTCCAGTTATCTCTCTCCCGTCATTCCGGCCCTGAGCCGGAATCCAGCCGACGCGCGTCTGCGCGGCGGAGAGAGCCCTTTCAGCCCAGGAACTTGGGCTGGCTGGATGCCGGATCATCCTCGGGCTCGACCCGGGGACCGGCATGAAGGAAGAAACGGCTATCGACAAACGTCACTCTTCCCAATGCACATCCGTCAGCACATTCGAGGGAATGGGCTCGTTTTCCCAGAGCCCCTTCACCTTCCTGTCCCAGACGCCGAGTTTCGGCATGACGAAAAGATAAAGGGCGGGTACATCTTCCGCGAGGATTTTCTGAGCTTCGCCATAGAGCTTTTCCTGCTCGCCGGCATCCGCTGTCTTTTCGACATTCGCCACGACTTCGTTGAAAGTCGGGTTCCTGTAATTGAAATAATAGGGGTCGCGCGCATAGATATCGATATCCATCGGCTCGGCATGGGCAACGATGGTCATGTCGTAATCCGCGCCTTTGAGAACATCCGCCACCCATTTCGCCGGAAATTCGGTAGTCTCGATGGTCATGGTCACGCCGATTTCGGCAAACATCGCCTGCAGGATTTGCGAGGTGCGCTGGGCATAGGCCATTTGCGGGGCTTTGATGGTGAAGCTGAAACCATCCGGATAACCGGCTTCGGCAAGCAGCGCCTTGGCCTTGTCTATATCGTAAGGATGTACCCCAGTCGTATCGATATAGCCGCGGTCATTCGGCGTGTAATGGCTGCCGATGGCCGTGCCGAAGCCGGACCAGGCGCCTTCAATGACAGTGCCGCGATCCACAGCCATCATCAGCGCCTGACGCACGCGCTTGTCATCGAAGGGCTTGCGGGCATTGTTCATGCCCGCCACGACCTTCAGCTCGGTATTGCCGACGAAGGTGCCGAGGCGCGCGTCGCCATCGAAGGAGGTCATCAGTTCCGGAGCGCCGAATTCCGGGAAGGCATCGATATCGCCAGATTTCAGTGCGGCGGCCTGCGCCTGTGGATCGGAGACGAAACGGAAGGTCGCCTTCTCCAGCTTCACCGCCACGGCCTTGTCCCAATAGGCGTCGTTCTTCCGCAGCTCGACCTTGTCGCCCTTGGCCCAGGCCACGAATTTGAACGGGCCGGTGCCGATTGGTGTGGTGCGGTTATTCTCCGCGCTTTTCGGCGCCACCATCACGGAGGCCGGCCAGCCGAGCCAGTAGAGAAGGCTGCCGGCCGGCTGCTTCAGCTTCAGCACCAGCGTTGCGGCATCCGGTGTCTCGATACTTTCTATCGCCGCAAAGAAGCGTTTCTGCGGATTGACCGAGCTTTCGCCACGCGCCCGATCCAGCGAAAATTTCGCGACAGAGGAATCGAAAGCCTCGCCATCATGGAAAGTCACGCCCTTGCGCAGCCTGAACGTATAGGTCTTGCCATCAGGGGAAATTTCCCAGCTTTCGGCGAGCTGCGGCTTTACCTTGCCCTCGCGGTCGATCTTCACCAGACCTTCGAAGACATTCTGCCAGGTGACCTGGCCGATGGCGACGGGGGCGGCGATGGTCGGATCGAGACCGGCCGGCTCCACCGCCATGCCAAGCGTCAGCGCGGTTTTCGCCGCGGCTTCGGCAACCGTTGCCGAAAGCGGCAGCCAGAGCGCCGTGCCCAATGCAAGGGTCAGCGCGGTACGGCGCGAAAGCGTTGCCGCCTGCGAAAGATAAGTGCGTGGCATCATTGTCCCCTGTCTGGCGGCCGGGGCATTTTTGCCCTTCCGAAGACCGCCCGTTGCAAAAAGAGTGTCATGTTGCAGGCGCACACACAATCTCGATTTTTGTGTGCTCCGTGTAGCTGAAATGGCTACACGGAAATGCGGATGGAAATCAACCTTCCGGGCGGAAAGACCAAACTGTCCCGCTTATCCCGCCGTCGCCTCGCGCATGAAGCGCTCGATGAAATCGGCGAGCTTGGAGGCGGCGAAGGACAATTGCCGGTCGGGCGCAACGCAGAGATCGATCTGGGTATGGATGCCTTTTTTCCCGGCCAACGGAACGGCGACCATCTGGCCGCTGCGGATTTCCCGCGCCACCGAAAGCGCCGGCAACAGCGTGGCGGCGGCGTGGCCCAGCACCAGCTCCTTCAGCATTTCCAAAGAGCTGGTGATGAAAACAGGATCAAGCTCGATGCCCGCATCGGCAAACAGCGTGTCGAAGGCCTGACGCGCCGCGAAACTTTTATCCGGCAAAGCAAGCGGCAGGCTGGCCAGTTCTTTGAGCGAGACTTCCGCCTGCCCGGCAAGCGCATGACCGGCGGGGAAGATGGCGTCATAGCTGATGCGGGTGCGAGAGCGCACTTTTACGCCGGAAAGCTTCGGCGCAAACAGGCTGACGACCAGATCGGCCTCCGCAGCACCCAGCGCCTCCATTGCCTGCCGGGCGCTGGTAATATGTACCTCAAAACGCAGCTTCGGATATTTCAGGCTGAACTGCGCCAGCACCGGCGCCAGAAGATTGGCCACCGTCGCGCCATTGGCATAGACCGTGACCCGGCCGCGCTGCAGACCTTTCAGATCGTCTATGAGTTGGTGCACATGGTCGAGCTCGCGCAGCGTCTTGCCGGCGCGGGCGGCGAGTAGCTCTCCCGCAGCCGTCAGCTTCACGCCCCGGCTGGAACGCTCCACCAGCGGCGAGCCGAAATAATATTCGAGGTTCTCGATCTGCCGGCTCACCGCTGTCGGCGCGACATTCAGGTTTTCCGCCGCGGCGCGCATGGAATTGGTGCGGACCAGTTCGTCGAAATACATCAGGGCGCGCAGTTGCATCGTCTGGATACCTTGTTTTGGCCGACACCGTCCGTCATGCCGGGCTTGACCCGGCATCCAGCGCGATCAAGTCCTTGATCGCAATATAGTCTCTGACCGCGCAGACGCGCGGTCGCTGGATTCCGGCTCAAGGCCGGAATGACGGAAGATGTCATTTGACCCGACTATAGCGGCACCTCAAACGCGCTTGAAGCCCTCGCTCGCCACCAGCAGCTGCCTTGTATAATCCGCGCTGAATTCCCGGCTTTCCAGCGCCTCGGCCTCCAGCATTTCCACCACCCTGCCGCTTTTCATCACCGCAAGGCGATCGCACATATGGCTGATGACGCCGAGATCGTGGCTGACCATGACGAAGGTGAGATTGCGGTCCTTGCGGGCCTGTTCCAGCAGGTTGAGGATTTCCGCCTGAATGGAGGCGTCGAGCGCCGAAGTCGGCTCATCCAGCAGCAGGATTTTCGGCTCGACGATCAGCGCACGCGCAATGGCGATGCGCTGGCGCTGGCCGCCGGAAAGCTGGTGCGAATAACGGAAGCGGAAGCCGGAACCGAGGCCCACCTCGTCCAATGCCCGGGCAATGCGCTGCTCGCGATTGTCTAGACCGTGGATGACCAGCGGCTCGAGCAGCAGCGCATCCACCGTCTGGCGCGGGTGAAGCGAGCCATAGGGGTCCTGAAACACCATCTGCACGTCGCTATAGAAGCTCTTGTCGCGGTGCTTGCCGGTATAGGAGCGTCCGGCCACCATCAAGGAGCCTTCATCGAAATGATTAAGGCCGGCAATGGCGCGCAGCAACGTCGATTTGCCGGAGCCGGACTCGCCGACGATGCCGAAAGATTCACCCTCGGCCACATCGATGCTGACGCGGTCGAGCGCGATATAACCGTCGAAATCGACCACCATGTCGCGAACGGAAAGAACTGAACTCATGCGCGCCACTCCGGCTTGCGTTCCAGAACCGGCAGCGGATGCCGGTGGCCGCCGATTTCCGGCAGGCAGTTCAGCAGGCCCTGCGTATAGGGATGTTTCGCTTCTTTCAGATTGGCCGAGGACAGTTCCTCCACCACCTTGCCGGCATACATGACCAGAACGCGGTCGCAGAAAGACGATACCAGCCTGAGATCGTGGCTGACGAAGATCAGCCCCATGCCGCGGTCGCGCACCAGCTTGTCGAGAATGTCGAGCACTTCCAGCTGCACCGTCACGTCGAGCGCCGATGTCGGTTCGTCGGCGATCAGCAGTTCCGGGCCGCAGACCAGCATCATGGCGATCATGACACGCTGGCCCATGCCGCCCGAAACCTCGTGCGGGTAAAGATCGAAGACGCGTTCCGGGTCGCGTATCTGCACCGCTTCGAGCATGGCGAGCGTGCGCTGGCGCGCCTCGCCGCCACCGATCTTTTCATGGGTGCGCAGGGTTTCCATGATCTGGCGGCCGATGGTCATGACCGGGTTCAGCGAATATTTCGGGTCCTGCAGGATCATGGCCATGCGCTTGCCGCGCATGATCCGCCGCTCTTTTGCAGACGCCTTGAGCAGATCAATATCGCCGAAGCGCAGCGCATCGGCCTCGATGCGCGCATTTTTGGGCGTCAGCCCCATGATGGCGCGGCCGGTCTGCGATTTGCCCGAGCCGGATTCGCCGACGATGCCGAGACGCTCGCGGCCGAGCGTGAAGGACACGCCGCGCACCGCCTCCACCAGCCCGGTGCGGGTGGGGAAGGACACGCGGAGATTCTGAACGGTCAGAAGCGGCGCGCTCATTGGCCCGCCTCCTTGGGGTCGAGCGCATCGCGCAGACCGTCGCCCAGGAGATTGAAACCGAGGCTGACGATGAGGATCGCCACGCCGGGCATGGCCGCGACCCACCATTGATCGAGAATGAAGCGGCGGCCGGAAGCGATCATCGCGCCCCATTCCGGCAGCGGCGGCTGTGCGCCGAGACCGAGGAAGCCGAGGCCTGCGGCGGTGAGGATGATGCCTGCCATATCCAGCGTCACGCGCACGATGAGCGACGACAGGCAGAGCGGCATGACGTGCTTCAGCACGATACGGAAGGGCGACGCCCCCATGAGCTTGACCGCGGCGATGAAATCGGAATTGCGGAAAGTCATGGTTTCGGCGCGCGCGATGCGCGCATAGGGCGGCCATGAGGTGAGCGCGATGGCGAGCACCGCGTTTTCGATGCCCGGCCCAAGCGCCGCGACCAGCGCCAGCGCCAGAACGAGCTTCGGAAAGGCAAGGAAAATATCGGTGATGCGCATCAAAACCGCATCCACCCAGCCGCCGGCATAACCGGAAACCGTGCCGACGATGAGGCCGACGGGGGCTGCGATGATGGCGACCAGCAGAACTACGAACAGCGTCAGCCGCGAACCGTGAATGAGGCGCGAGAGAATATCGCGGCCCTGATCGTCGGTGCCAAGCAGATAACCTTCCGTACCGGGCGGCAACAGCCGGGCATTGCGCAGATCGCCCTGCACCGGGTTATGCGGGGCCAGAACATCGGCAAACAGCGCCACGAACAGCAGCGCGATGATGATGCCGAGCCCAAGCAGCGCCAGACGGTTTTCCGAAAAGCGCCGCCAGATGACATAGGCACGGCCAAGCCGCGCCTGCCTGCGCGAGGCCGGCCGGTCGGAGAGCAGCCATTCGCGGCTATAGGGTTTGATCGTATCGGTCGAAAGGGTCATCGGCTGCGCGTCCTTGGATCGAGCGTCCGGTAAAGCAGATCGGAGAAGAGATTGATGCCAACGAAGATGGCGCCGATCACGATCGTGCCGCCGAGAACGGCATTCATATCCGCATTCTGCAGGGAATTGGTGATGTAGAGGCCGAGCCCCGGCCAGGCGAAGATGGTTTCGGTGAGCACCGAACCTTCCAGCAGACCGGCATAGGAGAGTGCAATCACTGTCACCAGCGGCACGGCGGCGTTGCGCAGCGCGTGGAACCAGATGATGCGGGTTTCCGAAAGCCCCTTGGCGCGGGCCGCGACGATATATTCCTGGCTAAGCTCGTTCAGCATGAAGGAGCGCGTCATGCGGCTGATATAGGCCAGCGAAAAATAGCCGAGTAGACAGGCCGGCAGGATGATGTGGCGGAAGAGATCCCACAACACGTCCCATTGCCGCTGCCAGATCGCGTCGATCAGGAAGAAGCCCGTGACCGGCGTGAAGGTGAATTCATAAACGATATCCATGCGGCCGGGATAAGCCACCCATTGCAGCCGGGCGTAAAACACCAGCAGCGCCAGAAGGCCGAGCCAGAAGATCGGCACCGAATAACCGATGAGGCCGATGACGCGCACCACCTGGTCGGCAAAGCTGCCGCGCTTGACGGCGGCAAGCACGCCAAGCGGAATGCCGAAGACGGCGCCGATGATGGTGCCGAGCGTGGCGAGTTCTATCGTCGCCGGAAACACCCGCTTGATATCCTCCATCACCGGATTGGTGGTGAGGACGGAGGTGCCGAAATCGCCCGATAGCGCCTGTTTCAGATAAAGGAAGAACTGCTGCCAGAGCGGCAGGTTGAGGCCGAGCTGCTCACGCACCCGCTCGACCACATGCGCAGGCGCACGGTCGCCGACGATCGCCAGCGCGGGATCGATCGGCACGACGCGGCCAATGAAGAATGTGACCGCCATCAGCCCCAGAAAGGTGGTGATGACGGTGACGGCGAAGCCGAGAACGGCTTTCACGCGGGCATTGGCACGGCGTTTGCCGTGCCTCGCCCTGCTGTTGGTTTCAACCATGCTCAAGAGACCGATCCTTCCGGATCATTCCTTGGAAATGGTGTAGACGAAGTTGGTGTCGAAGCTCGGTCCGAGCTTCAGGCCCTTCAGCTTGGCGGAATATCCCGCCACTTCCGTCTGTTGGAAGATGATGACGAAGGGACCCTTCGCCAGAACTTCCTTCTGTAGGTTTTCATAGATGGCGGCGCGCTTGGCGCTGTCCTTCTCCAGAAGCGCCGACTGGGTTTCCTTGGTCAGATCAGGAACGTCCCAGGCATTGCGCCAGGCGAGCGTCTTGTTCTTGCCCTCGTCGGAATTGTCGTAGTTGATGGTGAAGGTTTCCGCATTCGAGTTCGGGTCGAAATAGTCCGAACCCCACTGGCCAATGTAGATATCATGCGTGCGGGCGCGATATTTGGTCAGCGTCTGCTTGCCGTCGCCGGGGATGATTTCCAGCTTGATGCCGGCCTGCGCCAGCGTCTGCTGCACGCTTTCGGCAATGCCGGTTACCGGCTGGGTGTTGCGCACATCCATGGACACGGTGAAGCCGTCCTTCAGGCCGGCCTTGGCGAGAAGCTCCTTCGCCTTGGCGACGTCGAGCTTGTAGGGGTTCTCGTCAAGCGCGCCGAGCTGGCCCTTCGGCAGGAAGGTCTGGTGAATTTCGCCGATGCCCTTGATGATCGTCGCACCGATGGCGTCATAGTCGACGAGATATTTGAAGGCTTCGATGACTTCGGGCTTCTTCAGGTTCTCGTTCTTCTGGTTGAGGCTGAAATAATAGACGGTGCCCTTCGGCGCGGAGGTGACGGCAAGGCCTTCCTTCTTGGAAACGGCTTCCATGTCGCCCGGCTCGAGGTTGCGGGCAACGTCGATATCGCCGTTCTCAAGCGCCAGGCGCTGGCCCGAGCTTTCCTTCATATGGCGATAGACCACACGCTTCAGCTTCGGCTTCTCGCCGTAATAATTCGGGTTGGCCTCGAGGATGACCGCTTCATTGGCCTTCCAGCCGAGGATCTTGTAAGGGCCGGAACCGGCATAACCGGTCTTCAGGAACTCGTTGCCGAAATCTGTGTCGTATTTGTAATCGGCGCTCGGCGTGACCGACTTGGCCTTTTCCGTCACGAATTTCTTGTCGACCACCGAAGCGACGGTTGCGGTCAGCACGTTCAGCACGAAGCTCGGCGCATAGGGCTTGTCGACCGTCAGAACGAATGTGTTCGCATCCGCAGCCTTCGCCTTTTCGGTGACGTTGTCACCGCTGAGACCGAACTGCGTCAGCAGGAATGCCGGCGACTTGTCGAGCTTCACGGCGCGTTCGAAGGAGAAAGCCACATCATCGGCCGTGACTGGATTGCCCGACGCGAATTTCAGGCCGGATTTCAGCTTGAACGTATAGGTGAGACCATCGTCGGAGGTCGTCCAGCTTTCGGCCAGATCGCCGATAACCTTGGACGTGTCGTTAAGATCGATGGAAACCAGCTTGCTGTAGGTGTTGCCGGTGACTTCGGCGGCGGAAAGTTCGAAAGCCTCGCCCGGATCAAGCGTGATGATGTCGTCGATGGCGAAACCTTCGACCAGCGTATCGGCCGGCGTTGCGGCAAAAGCATGGGGCGCGGCCAGCATCATCAGCGACAAAGCGGCGCTGGTGCTGAGAATACGCATGGATTTGTTGAGCGATTTGATCATAGGATCTCCCCTTTTGTTATAAGCTTGATTTGGTTCGCTTCAGCTCTTCTCAGGCCGCCTCGTGCCAGGCCTGAGACAAAACACGCAGCCAGTTTTCCCGGCATATTTTAGCAAGTTCTCCATCACCGTAGCCCGCCGATTTCAGCGCCGCAACCAGATTGTGATTGCCGCTCGCATCGGCAACGCCAACGGGTATCGTCGCGCCGTCGAAGTCCGATCCCAGCGCCACGCAATCGATGCCCATGCGCTCCACCATGTAATCGATATGGCGCACGATGTCGGAAAGCGGCGTATCGGCAATGTCGCGCGCATCCGCGCGCAGCATGGTCACGGCATAATTAAGCCCCACCAGCCCGCCGCTTTCCCTGATGGCATCCATCTGCCTGTCGGTGAGATTGCGGGCGACGGGGGTAAGCGCATGTGCGTTTGAATGGCTGGCGATCAGCGGCTGGTTGGTGGTCTTCGCCACATCCCAGAAGCCTTTTTCGGTGATATGCGCGAGATCGATGAGAATGCCGAGCCTGTTGCATTCCTTCACCAGCGCAAAACCGGCGTCGGTGAGGCCGGGGGCCGTATCGGGAGACATGGGGTAAGAGAACGGAACGCCATGGCCGAAGATATTGTGCCGGCTCCAAACGGGGCCGAGCGAGCGCAGGCCGGCGGCGTAAAACACGTCCAGCGCATCGAGATCGGCGTCGATCGCCTCGCAGCCCTCCATATGCAGCACGGCGGCGAAGATATCCTCGGCAAAGGCCTTGCGGATATCGGCCGTGGAGCGGCAAAGCCGCCACGCGCCGGCGCGGTCGAGCCTCAGCGCAATCGCCGCCTTTTCCATGGCGATATCGAGCGAAGGCTGGCGCTCCAGTGGGGAGGCGAGCGGCGTGTTGTAGTGGCCGCTTTCATCCGGTTCCTGCAAGATGAGATCGCCGGAGGGAATATAGATGGCGCAGATGCCGCCGCCGAGACCGCCTGCCCTCGCACGCGGGCCGTCTATATGGCCTTCGCGCGTGCCGTTCCTGAATTCGGCCACCGGATCGGCACCGGCCTTGCTGTTGCGCCACAACCGAAGCAGCACATCATTATGACCGTCGAATACTGCATGCATGGGAAGAAATTCCAGTCATCGGAAAGAACAAAACGGGGGCGGGCAGACGCCGGGATGACACCGCGCGAAAGCAAACCGGCGCATTATTCGCCGACCGCTATTGTCTGTCGGGGGCGATCTTAGGACGATCTCTTCGAGCTTCGCAAGACACAAATTAGGCAGCGGTGAAATTATCACCACTTGCCTTTTGCCGGAATTTGCGCTTCGTCAGGCGCGCCAGCCGCCTTCCGCTTTGGTGAGCAGCGGCGTTGAAAAAACACCCCTCACCCGCTCCGGCCATTCCGGCCCGAAAGCGGCGATTTTTTCCCGCCAGCGATCTGATTGCAGCATGGCCGCGCCGATGACGGCGGGCCGAATGCCGGAGGCGGCGAGAAGGGAAAGACCCGCTATGATGGAGCTGCCGCTGGAGATCACATCATCCACCAGCGCCACCCGCCGGTTCTCGATGAGCGGCAGCATGCGCGGATCGATATAAAGCCGTTTTTCCTGCCTTGTGGTGACGGAGGACATCGGCACCGACAGTTCCTCGAGATACCAGAATTTGCGCGAAGTGCCGAGCGGCACGTAACGGGAATGGCCGAGATGCCGGGCGACGGCGGCGGCGAGCGTCAGCCCCAGCGTCGGCAGGCCGATGACGACATCGGGCTTGAAGGGAAGAAGCTGTGCGGCAAGGTCGGCCGCCAGCGCCTCGAGCACCTCGAAAGAGGCCTGATTGACGATAAGCGAGGCGAGCGCATGTTCGCCATCCGCCAGCGGCCTTATCGGCAGGCATATCTGCCTTCCGTCATCCAGCGCCGCCGGAAAAAAGGTGGAATGCGGGCCTGCCGTTTCGAAGCTGTGGCGCGGATGGATCTCCTGCCAGAACTCATGCGGCGCGACGGGAGAATGGGCGGCAGGCGATGCGGATGACGGCATCGGTTTTTCCTTTCAGAACCGGGATGGCGCAAGGCGGAGGCGGTTTTCGGCCGCACCAATCCCGTTCGGCAGATTAGTCATTTTAGCAACCACAGAGACACTGCGGGTTCATTTCATTGGCTTTTTCCGCTAGGGTATTTCCGTTTTTATCCGAAACACGGAAATACCCTGGCTCTTTGGTTTACGCATTTCCGAACGCAAAACCGCTACACACTTTTGCTGGAAATGCTCTAGAAGATAAAAAAGCAACAGGCATTCGGATGAACCCACCTATGACGCGGGTTTTTCTCATATTCAAGGACAAGCTGCCCATGAGACTGCTGGACCGCATCGGCGAGGACCTGCCATTCCTGACGGAGCTTCGCCACGACCTGCACGCGCATCCCGAACTGGGCTTCGAAGAGGAAAGAACCAGCGCCATCGTCGCCGATCTTCTCGAGCGTGCCGGGCTGAAGGTGCATCGCGGTCTCGGCGGCACCGGCGTGGTCGCCACGCTGCAGGTGGGCAACGGCACCCGCAGCATTGGCCTGCGCGCCGACATGGATGCGCTTGCCATGCCGGAAGTTCCCGACCGGCCCTATAAATCGAAATTTCCCGGCAAGATGCATGCCTGCGGCCATGACGGCCACACCGCCATGCTGCTGGGTGCGGCGCGTTACCTCGCAAAGACCCGCGATTTTTCCGGCACCGTGCATTTCATTTTCCAGCCGGCCGAAGAAGGCCGTGGCGGCGCGAAAAAAATGGTGGAGGACGGGCTTTTCACCCTGTTTCCCTGCGATGCGGTCTATGGCCTGCATAATATGCCGGGGCTCGGCATCGACGAAATGGCGGTGGTGGAAGGCCCGCAGCTCGCCTCTTCCGACAGCTGGCGCGTCACGTTCAAAGGCATCGGCACCCACGGCGCCAAGCCGCATCTCGGCCGCGATCCGGTGACGGCGGCGGGCACCTTCCTCGCCTCGCTGCAAACCATCGTCGGCCGCGTCGTCGATCCGCTGCAACCCGCCGTAGTCAGCGCCTGTTCGGTGCAGGCGGGCGACCCGAAGGCGCTCAACGTCATTCCCGACCTCGTCGAAATCGGCGGCACGGCGCGTGCTTATGCGGCTGACGTGCGCGACCAGCTGGAAGCGGAAATCGGCAGGCTGGCAAAGGGCACGGCGGCGATGTTCGGCATCGAAGCAAGTTATGAGTTCATCCGCCGGATTCCACCCGTCATCAACGAGGCGGATGCGACGAAACGGGCGCTGCGCGCCGCAAGAACCGTCTTCGGCAACAGGACCCGCAACGCCTTCCCGCCCTCGACCGCCGGCGACGATTTCGCCTTCTTCGCAGGCGAAGCGCCCGGCTGCTATGTCTGGCTCGGCAACGGTCCGGCGGTGGATGGCGCGCTGCACCACAACACCTCCTACGACTTTAACGATGCAGCCATCGTGCCGGGCGTGGCGTTCTGGGCGACGCTGGTGGAGCAGGAACTGGCGGCGGATCAATGAAGCCCGCGGCACGCTCCGTCCGCGCGATGACAACCGAAAGATGTGAGCGGATGTTCTAGCTCACAACCGAAATCACCGGGCTTTCCATCACCCTGCCCGTCAACACATCGGCAATGCCCATATCCGTCTGGTGCGGGCCGATATTGCAGGCGAGCGTGGCGCCGAAGCAGGCCTTGAAGACGAGATAGGGCGGCTGCCATTCCACCAGCCTGCCGACGGCTTCGCGCAATTCTTCGAAAGCCTTTGCCACGTCGTCAAGCGGGGCATCGGAAACGAGGCCGGAAAGCGGCAACGGGAGAAGTGCGGTCACCCTGCCTTCGGAAGCGACAGCCATGCCGCCGCCGGCCTTTATCACCGCATTTGCGGCGAGCGCCATGTCCTCCGCATTACCGCCGAAAACGGTGAGGTTGTGGCTGTCATGCGAGACGGTGGTGGCGAAGGCGCCGTTCCAGTTTCCCCAGCCGGTGAGAAAGCCGGTTCTGGTGATCGGCTCGGCCATGCCGTGGCGATGGGTGACGGAAATCATCGTGGCGCCCTCAGGGGGAACGACGAAACCGTCCTTCACCTCGGCTTCCGCCTCGCCCCATTGCGTGAAGCGCGGGCGGTCGATGGTGGCGAGGCGTACCTTTGCCCCTTCGCAGGCAACCCGGAAATCATCGGCTGCGCGCAGCGGCAGCTTCATCGAGCCTTCGAGCGCCGCCGCATCGCAGGCCTGAACGTCGACGAGCATATGCCCGCCTTCCGCAACCGCCCTGCCCTCGGCCAGAACGTGGCGGGCGGCAAAACCGCTCAAATCCTCAAAGACGACGATATCGGCGCGACGGCCGGCGGCGATGAGGCCGAGATCGGCACGGCCGAGCCTTTGCGCGGCATTGAGCGTTGCGGCGCGCAGCGCCCATTCGGGCTTCAGGCCATAACGGACGAGGCGGCGCACCACATCGTCAAGCCCACCGCCTCGTAGCAGATCATCGGGGAAGACGTCGTCGGTACAGAGTGTCACCGTCTGCGGCAGGTGGCCGAGGGCGTTCAGCGCTTCCACGAATTCCGGTAGCAGGTGATCGTGCGAGCCGCGCAACTCAATCGTCATTCCTGCCCGCAGTTTCGCCATCAGGTCTTCGCCCGAGACCAGCTCGTGATCGGAAGAAACGCCCGCCGCCATGAAGGCGTTGAGATCGGCGCCCTTCAGGCCGCGTGCATGGCCGCAGACCAGCTTTTCCGAGGCAAGCCCGGCCTGCACGATGCCGCTCATGCGCGGATCGCGCTCGATGACGCCGCGCATATTCATGATTTCCGCGACACCGCCGACCTGCGGCCACGACAGGATATCGGCGAGAGTGGCAGCGTCGAAATCCGCCCCGCCGCGCTCCAGCCCCGGTGCGGAAGGCACGCAGGAGGGCGCGAGCAGAATGGCGCGCAGGGGCAGGTTCTGGATGGATTTCGCCGCCCAGCGCACCCCTTCCACCCCATGCACATTGCCGAATTCATGCGGGTCCCAGACGATGGTGGTGACGCCACGGGCAACCACGGCTGCCGCATAGGCGGCCGGCGTGACCATCGAGCTTTCGATATGCATATGTGTGTCGATGAGGCCGGGCGAGACATAGGCGCCTGCCGCATCGATGATCCGTGCAGCGTCGCTGCGGCTTGCTCGCTCGTGCACGCTGGCGATCAAAGCGCCGACAATGCCGATATCGGCGGCGCGAAGCTCTCCCGTCACCACATCCACCAATGTTCCGCCGCTGACGAGAACATCGAAAGGTGCATCGCCGCGTGCGGCGGCGACCGCGCGGCTGCGCAGCGCATCATCGGTGAGATCGGCAGGCTCGCGTGTCGGAAAGTTCGCGCTCATCGGGCGGCCTCCCGGCGCAACGCCTCGAGAATCGCCGTCTTCGCACCTTCGGCATCCACCGTTTCGGCGAAATGCGCGTTGAAGGCGTGAGCTTTCTCAGCGCGCGTCTCGACCACGGTTCGCCCGCGCGTCAGCGTCGCCTGAAGCTCGACATCGATCCGCGCATGACGCCAACCGATGAGACCGGAGACGAATGCGACGGCGGCAACGGGATCGTAAAGCGCCATGGCAGCTCTGCCACGGCTGGTGGCGATGCCGATGAAACCTTCCAGCAGATCGGCGATCAGCCCGGCATTCTTGCCGCCGGCATTACGGATCGGCAGCACATCGGCCGGCGAGGCGGTGACTTTGCGGCAGGCGTCCAGATCGACCATGCGCAACGGCAGGCCGTGGGAGAGCACGATGGCCAGCGCTTCCGGATCGGCAAAGGCGTTGAATTCGGCCGAGGCCGTGTGGTTGCCGCTGGTCACGCCACCACCCATCCAGGTGAGATCGGAAATTCTGGCGGCAAGATCAGGCCGGGCAAGGCAAAGCGCGGCGATATTGGTGAGTGGGCCGAGTGCCAGAATGCGCTTCTCACCATCACCCTCAAGCCAGTTGCACAGGGCGGCAAAGGCATCGCTTTTCGGCAAGACCGGCGCATCCGGCAAGTTTTGGCCGACGGTCGGAATGCCGTTATCGCCCAGAATGCATTGCGCGGTTTCGAGTGCACCGAGCACCGGCATGGTGCGGCCCTGATGGATCGGCATCGACCAGCCGAAGGCTGAGACGGCGCCTGCGGCATTGCGGCAGACGGCCTGAAGTGTCGCGTTGCCGAAGACCAGCGAAATGCCGTCGATGGCAAGGCCCGACGATTGCACCACCATGATGGCGGCGATATCGTCGAAGCCCATATCGGTATCGATCCATACACCCATGGTCAGTTGAACACCTTGAGGCTCGCCGCTTTTTCGACCGGCAGGTCGAAGGCGAGCGTATCGCCGATTGCGTGGGAGGTCAGGGCGGCGTCCGTTTCCGCCTTGATGGGGCCAAGCGGCGTATCGAGCAGATATTCGCGGCTGTTGCCGGCAAAGGAGGTGCCGCGCACGGTTCCCTGGAAAGGACCTGAACCGAGGGTGACCATGCGCGGCCGCCAGGCCAGTCCGGATGCTGAAAGGACTGGTCCGGGAAGCGGTGTTGCGCCGTTTGCGGTTTTGAGCGCGCCGCCTTCCAGCGCGAAGATGTTTTCGAAGCCGACGAAATCCGCCACGAAGGATGAAACCGGCGCGTTGTAGATCTCTTCCGGCGTACCGATCTGCTCAATCTTGCCGCCCTTCATGACGACAATGCGGTCGGCGAGCGCCAAAGCCTCGATCTGGTCATGGGTGACGAAGATCATCGTCACGCCGGTTTCCTTCTGCACGCGCTGCAATTCGGTGCGCATTTCAAGGCGCAGGCGGGCATCGAGGTTGGAGAGCGGCTCATCGAGCAAGAGCACTTTCGGCTCCATGACCATGGAGCGCGCCAGCGCCACGCGCTGCTGCTGGCCGCCGGAAAGCTCCGCCGGCTTGCGCGAGGCGAAGCTGGACAAGCCCACCGATTTCAGGCCGGAGGCGACCTTGTCTTCCAGCGCCTTGCCGTTCATGCCCTTGAGTTTCAGGCCGAAGGCGACGTTTTCATAGACCGTCAGATGCGGGAAGAGCGCATAGGACTGGAACACCAGACCCACGGCACGCTTGTTCGCGGCCACCCGGGTAATGTCTGCCCCATCGAGATCGATACGTCCTCCCGCCACCGGCATCAGCCCGGCAATGGCGCGCATCGTCGTGGTCTTGCCGCAGCCGGAAGGCCCGAGAAGCGCGAGCAGCTCGCCCTTGCGGATATCGAGATCGAGGTCCTTGACGGCGACATTGCCGCCATAGGCGAGCGAGACTTTGTTGAGCGAAAGGTAATTTGCGTCAGACATAACGGGAGAACCCCAGAAAACGTTCGGCCATGAAGACGATGCCGATGGAAAGGAAGGCGAGCAGCGAGGAGAGTGCGGCCACGGAAGGATCGAAGACGATTTCCATGTAACCCAGCATGTCGATGGGCAGCGTGCGAACGCCGGGGCCTGACAGGAACAGCGACACCGGCACCTGGTTGAAGCTCGTTACGAAACCGAGAATGAAGGCTGAGAGAATGCCGCCGCGAATATTCGGCAACACGACGCGGAAAAACGCCCCGACCCGCGACGAGCCGAGCAGCACCGCCGCCTCCTCGATATCCGAGCGCAGATTGTTGAGGCTGGCCGACACCACCCGCACCGCATAGGGCAGGATGAGCGCGGTGTGGGCGAGGAACAACGCAAGCGTGATGCCGATGCCGAAAGGCACGACGAAATAACGCAGCAGCGCGAGACCCACGATGATGCCGGGCACGATGATCGGCGCGGAAACGATGGTGCGCACCGTCTCGGCAAAAGGTAGCTTGTAGCGCGACATGGCGTAAGAAGCGGGGATGCCGAGGATGAGCGCCGCAAACGTGCCGCCGATGGCGAGGAACATCGACATGGCAAAGCTTTCCCGGAAGCTCTCAACGGTAAAGACCTTGGCGATCCACTTCAGCGAAAAGCCCTGCGGCGGAAAGGCGAGCGTATCGCCGGCCGAAAACGAGGCCGCGACGATGATGAGGAACGGCCCGATCAGGAAACCGACGACAAGCAGAAGCGTAAGCGGAATGAAGAGCTGCCGGGTCATTTCTTGTTCCTTGCGGTGGCGATGCGCTTCAGCAGGATATTGGCGGCAAAGCTCATGACGATCAGGATGAAGGCGATGACGCTCGCGGAGACGAAATTGTTGGAAACCGTCACCTGCTGGTAAAGCAGGGTTTCCAGCATCAGCACCTTCGAGCCGCCGAGAATGGCGGGCGTGATATAGGCCGTGAGCGAACCGGTGAAGACCAGCGTGCCACCGACGACCAACCCTTCCTTGGTGAGCGGCAGGATGACCTTCCAGAACACCTGCAGCCAGCTTGCGCCGAGCACTCGGGCAGCCGCAATCGTATCCTTCGGCATATTCTCAAGCGCACTGATGAGCGAGATGATCATCAATGGCAGGAACAATTGCAGAAGGCCGATGAAGACGGCTGTTTCGGAAAACAGGATACGGATCGGCCCGTCACTCAGGCCGACAGCCTGCAGCGCCTGATTGACGATGCCGGTTCGACCCAGAATGACGATCCAGGCATAGGTGCGGGCGACAGGCGAAATCATCAGCGGCAGCACGACCAGATTGACGACGTGCCCCTTCGCGCCCTGCGACAGGTTGACGATGGCGAAGGCCGCCGCATAACCCACCACCGCCGAGACGATGGTGACAAGCGCGCCGAGCTTCAGGGTGCGCAGGAAAACCGTCTGGTTCAGCGGATCGGTGAAGAAATCGGCATAAGCCGACAACGTCCAGCCGTCGGCGGTGCGGAAGCCCTCCGACAGCAGGATGAAGACCGGCACAAGAAAGACCGCCGCCGCGAAAATTGCGGCAGGCAAGGCAAGCGCCAGCGCTTCGGCCCGGTTCTGAAACATGGGTTTATTCCCTGAACGGCCTGAGGGCCGGTTGTTACGGCAGCCAGACGCGCCGGCCTACGATCAAAAAGGGTGGAAAAGCGGTCAGGGGACGACCGAACCGCTTTTCCGGGAATGGAGCCGTCCTTGCGGACGTTTAAATGCCCCATTCCAAACGGTGAATGGGCTTACTGGCCCACCTTCGCGTTCCACTCCGACAGCCACTTGTCGCGGTTATCAAGCGTCACGTCGGAAGGGATGAGCTGCAGGCTTTTTGCGGTTTCGTCGCCATAGGTGATGTTATTCGCCACCTCGTCGGAAACCTTGACTTCCCTGTTGGTCGGGCTGTCCACCAGCTTTTCGGCCAGCGCCTTCTGAACGTCGGTCGAGAGCCAGAAATCCATGAACTGCAACGCCAGATCTTCGTTCTTCGTGCCCTTCGGCACCACGAGCACGTTCATGCCGCCGGTCTGGCCTTCCTTGGGCGTCGCCCAGGCAAGCGGCAGGTCGAGCTTGGTGAAAGGCGCCCAGGAGAAGCGGCCGATCGGGGCTGCCCAGATTTCTTCCTGCTGCATCAACTGCACCAACTGCGAGGATTTGACGTAGAAAGTGACGATGTCGTCCTTCTTTTCGCCCACGGCCTCGATGGCGCCGGAAAGATCGGGCGTGTCCTTGCCGATAGCTTTGCCGAGCATATAAAGCGCCGGCGGGCCCTGATTGGTGGTAACATTCGGGAAGGCGACGTGGTCGACGATACCGTCCTTCAAAAGATCGGCCCAGCTATCGATCTTCATCTTGTCGGTGCGGTAAACGATTGAGGTGGCGTAGAAATTGACGCCGACGCTCATGCCGTCGCCATTCGGATCCTTGGCGATGTCATAGAGCTTTTCGATATTCGGAACCTTGGAAGCATCGATCTTCTGGATCAGATCCTTGCGGGTGGCCGAAAGCGCATCCGCCATGGAGACGATGGCGAGATCGACCACCGGATTGGCCTTGTTGGCCTCCATCTTGGCCAGACGCTCGACGCTGTTGCCGGTCTCAACGACCAGCTTGCAGCCGCATTGCTTTTCGAACGGCGTATAGACCAGTTCCTTGAATTCGTCCTGCGCGAAGGCGTAGACGGAAATCGTCAGCGTCTTGTCCTGCGCCTCAGCGGCCCCCATCGTCAGCATCAGGGCGGTGCCCGATGCAAGAATGATCTTTTTCATGGTGTGAGTTCTCCTGCTGTCGTTTTTTTGGCTTCAATCGCATCATGCTTTGCCTTGCCGGTGGAACCGCGCATGATCAGCGCCATCGGTACTTTCGAGATTTCCGCGGTCACTTCGCCCGCGATGCCGTTTTCGCCGGCGCCATCGATCGCGCGCAGCAGCGCGGCCACGGCGAGATCGGCGATACGGCCCATATCCATGCGCATGGTCGTCAAGGGTGGGGTGACCACGGCGGAAAAGATGAGATCGTCGAAACCGGTGACGCTTGCTTCTTCCGGCACCTCGATGCCCTCGCGCTGCAACTCGGTCAGCGCCCGCAGCGCATGCAGGTCGGAAATGGCGGCAAAGCCGGTAAAACCATCCGCCACCAGATCGGCAAGCCCCAGCCGGCAACCCGCACCGTCAGCCTCTTCGATGCTGTCGATCCAGAGCGTCCGGGTCACACAGGCCTTGCCAAGACCATCCCGAATGCCGCCGAGACGGTCATTCTGTACGTTGGAATCGCGGTTCTTGCCCACCAGCACCACCTTGCGGTGGCCAAGGCCTGCCAGATAGTCACCCACCTGCCGGCCACCATCCCAATGGTCGGCGGCGACGGTATTGCCCGGTGTTGACGGGCTGTCGATGACGGCGACCGGGCAATCGACATCAGAAATGCGCGTGCCACGGCGTGGAACGACCACCATACCATCGACCCCGCGCTCAATCAGCCGGTTGATCGCATCCGTCTGCATGGCGATATCGCCACGGGAGTCGGCGATCAGCACGCCGTAACCGGCAGTAACGGCAGCCTTTTCAATGGCCTGCGCGATCTGCGGGAAGAGCGGGTTAGCAATGTCAGGCAGAACCAGCCCCAGAACACCGCTTCTGCCGGTGCGCAACGCCCTGCCCGCCGAACTCGGCACATAACCCAGTTCACTTGCCGTCTTGCGGATACGCTCTACCAGATCAGGTGAAACACGGCCTTTACCCGACAGCGCATTGGACACGGTTGCAACCGACACGCCTAGTGCCGCTGCTATCGCGCTCAGATTGGTGGCAGGCCGTGACGACGCCATGGATGGTCCGGGAAGGCTGATTAAACGTTTAATCAGAATAAGCGAGGCGCGGGCCGCTGTCGAGTCCTGCGCCGGCGAAATACGGCGAAAAGCTGGGCACAAAGGTTAAATGCCCGAAAAAAGAGCGATTATTTTTTACAGGGCCTGAGTGCTGGCGGCGCGATAAGCCTCAACCTGGCGCACCAGCCAATCGCGAAACAGCACGACCGGGACATGATTGGCACGCGAAAGCGGCGCCACCGCATAATAGGAACTGGGGCTTCTCGCCTGATGATCGAAGGCTTTGACCAGTTGCTTCGATTTCAGTTCGTTATCGATCAGAAACAGCGGCATCAGCGCCACGCCGAGCCCGGCGATGCAGGCCTGCGCCACGCTGGAAAACTGTTCGAAGCGCATGCCCTGCGGCAGGGCGAGCGACAGGCCGAGGCTTTCGAACCAGTGCCCCCATGCGCCGGGCCGCGAGGCCATGTGCAGCAACGGCAGGGCGGCGATATCCTCGCCCCTTTCCACCGGGTGAGCGCTGAGAAATTGCGGGCTGCACACCGGCGCGACCATTTCATGCATGAGAAAGGTGCTCTCCGCCCCCGGCCAATCGGCCTGGCCGATATGGATCGCCATATCCAGCTGCTCACGCTCAAAGTCGAATTGGCCGATGCGGGTGGCGAAATTGATGGTGATTTCGGGGTGGTTCGCCACGAAATCCGGGATACGCGGCAGAAGCCAGCGGGTGCCGAAGGTGGGCAACATGGCAAGGTTCAAGGTATTGCCATGCGTTTTGGTCATGATCTGCAGCGACGCAGAGCGTATCTCGCCAAGGGCGGAGGCGATGGATTTTGCATAGGCACGGCCTTCCGCCGTCAGCGTCACGCCGCGCGCGCCGCGTTCGAACAGGCGCACGCCAAGCTGTTCTTCCAGTGACATAACCTGCCGGCTGATCGCCCCCTGCGTCAGGGCAAGCTCATCGGCGGCGGCGGAAAAGCTGCCGAGCCGGGCCACGGAATCGAAGGCGGCGAGCGCACTGGTGGAGGGCAGGAGTTTGCGGCTGAGAGATGTCATGAGCCATTACTATATGTAATGCAAAAATGAGTAAACATGGCTTGTGCCGACTGGCTCGAATACCAATAATCCGGCCAGCAAATCCGGAGGCATCACGTGAGCGAACACGCAGCATTCAATTGGCAGGACCCTTTTCTGCTCGAAGACCAACTGACCGATGACGAGCGGATGATCCGCGACGCCGCCGCCGCTTTCGGCAAATCCGAACTCTTGCCGCGTGTCTCCGAAGCCTATCTTTCCGAGACCACCGAACCGGAACTGTTCCGCCTGATGGGCCGCACCGGCCTGCTCGGCGTCACCCTGCCGGAAGAATATGGCGCGGCCAATGCCAGCTATGTGGCTTACGGCCTCGTCGCCCGCGAGGTGGAGCGGATCGACAGCGGTTACCGCTCGATGATGAGCGTGCAGTCCTCGCTCGTCATCCATCCGATCTTCGCCTATGGCTCTGACGAGCAGAAGAAGAAATACCTGCCCGGCCTCGTCTCCGGCGAGCTGATCGGCTGTTTCGGCCTCACCGAGCCGGATGCCGGCTCCGATCCCGGTGGCATGAAGACCCGCGCCGAGAAAATTGCCGGCGGCTATCGCCTGCGCGGTTCGAAAATGTGGATTTCTAATGCGCCAATCGCCGATGTCTTCGTCGTCTGGGCGAAATCGGAAGCGCATGACAACCAGATCAGGGGCTTCGTGCTGGAAAAGGGCATGAAGGGCCTCTCCGCTCCCAAAATCGGCGGCAAGCTGTCGCTGCGCGCCTCCATCACCGGTGAGATCGTTCTGGACGGTGTGGAAGTGGGCGAAGACGCGCTGCTGCCCAATGTTTCCGGCCTGAAAGGCCCGTTCGGCTGCCTCAACCGCGCCCGTTACGGCATTTCCTGGGGGGTCATGGGGGCTGCGGAAGATTGCTGGCTCCGCGCCCGGCAATATGGTCTCGACCGCAAGCAGTTCGGCAAGCCGCTCGCCGGCATGCAGCTTTACCAGAAGAAGCTCGCCGACATGCAGACCGAAATCGCGCTCGGCCTTCAGGCATCGCTGCGCGTCGGCCAACTGATGGACGAGCATAAGATGGCGCCGGAAATGATCTCCATCATCAAGCGCAACAATTGCGGCAAGGCGCTGGATATCGCCCGCCAGGCCCGCGACATGCATGGCGGCAACGGCATTCAGATCGAATATCACGTCATGCGCCACGCCCAGAACCTTGAGACGGTCAACACCTATGAGGGCACGCACGACGTCCACGCGTTAATCCTCGGCCGGGCGCAGACGGGCATTCAGGCGTTTTTCTGAGACTTTATCCGCGTCGTTTCATCAAAAAGGCCTTCGAAGATCACTTCGAAGGCCTTTTGCTTTTCAAATCCGGCAATCGCTCAGAACGTGCCGCGAATACCGACGCCAAACATGCGCGGTTCGGTCATGCTTGCCTCGATGCCGCCAATGCCGCGGTTTTCCTTCATCAGCGTCGGTGCGCGCTCATCGAAGACGTTCTTGACGTAAGCGTAGAATTCAAGCTCCTCCTGGAACTTGTAGCTCGCCCGCACATCTGCAATCGTATAAGGATCGATGGCATAAACGGCCTTGTTATCCGTGTCGGAATAATAGCCGTCGAGATGGCGCACCTGCCCCGAAACGGTAAATTTATCCGTCACGTCCCAGCTTGCTCCGACGGTGAAGCTGTAACCCGGCGACTTGGCGAATTCCTTGCCGACATAGGCGGCATTGCTGGAAATCTCGTCGATCTTCGTCTTCAGCAGACCGGCGCTGGCCTTCAGTGTCAGATTGTCGAGGACCTGATAATCCACGCCGATTTCCAGACCGTAAGCATGAGCTTCTTCGGCATTGACGGTGTAGGACTCGCTGATGCCCGTGGAGACGACGACCGGCACGTTAAACTGGGCGTCCTTCATGTCCATGTAGAACAGGTTACCGTTCACTGTCAGCGTATCGTCCAGCAGGCTGGCGCGGGTGAACAGCTCGTAGTTCCAGATGGTTTCCTTGTCGAAGGTGCGCCATTTGCTGGTCGTCAGGTCGAATGCGACGCCGCCGGGATTGTAACCGCGGCTGATCAGGCCGCCCACCGTCCAGTCGTCATTGATGGCGTAGGCCAGCGACGCCTTGGGCAGGATTTCCGAGAAGGTTTCGTCATAATTGACCGAGCTTCTGCTGGTGGCGGAGAGCGTCCGGTAGCCGGCGCGCTGAATCTGGTCCTGCTGGTAGCGCAGGCCGCCGGTCAGGGTCCATTGATCGGTCAGGCGATAGCTCAATTCGCTGAAGAGGCCGAGATTATCCTTGGTATCGTTGAAGCGCGAGGTTCCGCGCAGATAAAGCACCTCGTCGGCTTTCGTATGCGCGTAATAAATACCCGCGACACCGCTCAGCACGTCTTCCTGATCACCGAAGGTCACGCGTGTTTCGTGAGACGTGTTCTTCAGATCGATTTCGGCGTCACCATTATTCGCAATGCCAACCCGGCGCTCGGCGGAGGAAGAGGAGAACTGCGTCTGGTTGAACAGCTTCACACCGTTCTCGAAATCGTAATTGACGTCGAGGATGCCAGTATTGGTGTATTGGCCGAAACTTGGCATGGTTGTGGTGACGTGGTTCAGGTCCTCGAATGGGCGCGAAGCCGCTTCCTGGCTCGGCCGGTTAGAGGCATTGTAGGAATAGGTTAGCTTTGTCGAAAGACCAGGTATTTCCGAAGGCTCCCACAGAAGCTTGAAGCGACCGTTGAACTCCTTGAAATTCTGGTCCGTACCGGTATGGGCGAAGGCGGAATTGATGTAGTCGATGAAGGTGTCGCGGCCGGAATAATCGATCGCCACACGCGCCGCCAGTTCATCCTCGATCAGCGGACCGGAAAAGGCGAAGGAACCGCGCTTCTGGTGATAATTGCCGATTTCCGCCTGATAGCTGGCTTCCGGCGTAAAGGTCGGGTCCTTGGTGTTGACGAGGATCGCGCCGGCAATGGCGTTGGCGCCCTGCGAGGTGGTCTGTGGGCCGCGGAACACCTCGATGCTTTCGACATCCCAGATGGAGCTCGCGCCATAGATGAACTCGTTATAACCGAGATAATGGCCGTCGACATTGATCGTCGCGCGCGGCACCGTGCCGGTGAAGAAGGCGATGGAGCCGGTATTCGGTCCCTGTGTGTCCTGTCCGCGAATGATCGGGGCGCTGACATTGTCGGTGTAAACGACGTTCGGAATATCCTTGATCGCTTCCGATACGGTCGGGTCGCCGGTCTTTTCCTTCTTGATTTTATCCCCGGATATGACCGAAACGGACGACGCCGTGTTCTTCATGTCGCGCGCCACTTTTTCACCGGTCACGACG
Organism: Agrobacterium sp. CFBP 3001; assembly: GCF_027871605.1. Lineage (NCBI taxonomy): Bacteria > Pseudomonadati > Pseudomonadota > Alphaproteobacteria > Hyphomicrobiales > Rhizobiaceae > Agrobacterium > Agrobacterium sp. CFBP 3001. Next base: position 11,004 of record NZ_JAQAHD010000009.1, on the reverse strand, counting down.
ATCGGCTTCAGGACGGTGGTGCCCGCCGTCGTTGCCTGCTGATCCTGACCGAGAACCGGCGTCACAAACAATGTCGCCAGCGTCAGAGCGCTGACCCCGCTCATCAAACGACCGTTAGAGCTAAACCCCATCGCACACCCCTAATAAACATGAGTATTAAAGTCATATTCAAGTAACGGAAGCGTTATCCGTTTCGCAATAGAGAATGCGTTCTGTATTGCGGACAAAAAGGCTTCCGTAACGGGATGTGCCATATTTACAACAAAGTTTACCGACCACCGTTTGCTCACCCGCAGCGTTTCGAAAGGAAACAGCATAGTTCCGTCCGCAGAAATCCATTCCGATTTCCGGTGCGATGCGTTAGGCATGCTCAACAAAACGGGGGAACGCGCTTGAACGCCATGGATGACGATTCGGACAATCTGCCGGAAAACGAGGGCGAAAAGCGCTCTGCCCTCATTCAGTCGGTATCGATCGCGGCGCGTTTCCTCAATCTTCTCGCCAGATCGGACAGGGCGCTGGCACTTGGCGAACTGGCCAAACGCGCCGGCACCGGCCGCTCCACGGCGCATCGCTACATGCAAAGCCTCGTGCGGGAGGGGCTGGTGATACAGGACCCCGCAAGCGGCAGTTACGACCTCGGACCTGCGGCGCTCGGAATAGGCATAAGCGCGCTCAGGCGAATCAATCCGGTCGAAACCGCGGGCCGCCAGATGAATGCGCTTGCCTCCGAGATCGGCGCCAGCTGCGGCGTGGCGATCTGGACCGAACGCGGCCCGACCGTGGTGCGGTGGGCGAGAAGCGCCAGCTTTTCCATCAGCACCGTAGCGCTCGGCGATGTTCTGCCGCTGGACAACAGCGCCTGCGGGCTGGTTTTTCAGGCCTACCTGCCACCGGACAGGATAGCCGCCGTGCGCAGGCTGCAACCGGCCGCCTTTCGTGGCTCCCGTCCCGATGCCGGCATTCTGGAAACCATTCGTGAGGTCGGCGGCGCGGAACTCAATGAACATCTGTTCTCCGCCCTGACGGGCAAGGCGGCGCCGGTTTTCGACGCCCAGGGCGAACTCTGTTGTGTCGTCACCACCGTATCCTTCGTGGCCACCGCCGAGACCGAACAGCATTTTTCCCGGCTGATCGAATCCGCCAGACAGGCGACGGCCGAATCCGGCGGCGTATAAGCCTATTCGGCCAGATGTTCCGCAAAGGTGCGGCCGGAATAAGCGGTGCGGAACAGCCCGGCATCGGCGAGCTTCGGCAATAGCCGCTCCAGCACCAGCCGCATGGATGCCACCGAACCGCCGGGCACCGCGACGAAACCGTCGATCGCACCGGCAGCCGCCCATTCGCGGATGGCCTCAAGGGCATCTTCAACAGTACCGATGATCTGCCAATGGCCCGACCCCATCACTTCCGGACGTCGCAATAATTCCGCAACACTCAGCGTCTCCCGCTCGATCAGCCGGCGCAGCAGGCCGGCATGGGTGCGGCTTCTCGGTGTCTCCGGCGGCGGCGGCAGGTCGGAGGCGGTAACGATCCGCGTGAGCGGCCAGTCCGTGAGATCAAGACCCGTCATATCGCGAATGGAGGCAAAAGCGCGGGCGCGGTTGGCGCGGGCATGGGTCTCCGCGAAGAGTTCCAGCGCCTCCCTGCCGGTCTCCGCGAGATAGAGGCTGAGGCCCGGCATCAGCTTCACGCCGTCGGGGTTGCGACCGTGGCCCTCGGCACGCCGCCGCAAATCCGCCCTGAGTTCGATGGCCGCCTGCATATCCGGCGTCGAGGCAAAGACAGCATCGGCCACCGACGAGGCGAAATCACGGCCCTCGGGAGAAGCGCCCGCCTGCACCAGCGGAATGCGGCTGGCATGGGACGGCAGGTTGAGCGGGCCTTTGACGCTGAAATGCCTACCCTCATGCGCCACCGGCCGCACCAACGAGGAATCCGCGAACCGACCGCTTTCCCGGTCGAGTTTGAGAGCTTCGTTCGGAAAGCTCGCCCAGAGCTGCTGTACTACCTGCGTGAATTCGGCGGCGCGCTCGTAACGCTCCTGCGGCGAAGGCATCTCTTTCAGGCCGAAATTTTCGTGCCCCTCAAGCGCCGTGACGATATTCCACCCCGCCCTGCCGTTGCTCAGCCAGTTCAGCGACTGGATCTGGCGGGCCACCACATAGGGCGGCAGAAATGTGGTCGAAACGGTGGACAACAGCCCGACATGGCTGGTTTCCCGCGCAATGGCCGCAAGAAGCATGGTCGGATCCATGCTGGCAAATCCGCCGCCGGTCTCCAGCCCCTCGGTGCGCAGAAAAAGCGTATCCGGCCGAAACACGAAATCCACATGCGCGGCTTCCGCGCGCTGCGCCAGATCGACGAAATAATCGCTGGAAAACACCCCGTTTATATCGCTGTCCGCGCGCCGCCATGCCTCGCCGCTGAGCCAGGTTGGGGCCAGCGACATGCCGACATGAAGCTTGGCTGCGACTGACATGATGCACCTCGACTGAAATAACCGGCAGGAAGTCTGCACATTGAATCGGCAAATTTCGATTTGTGGAGAGTTTTACTATAGTTTAGTGTCGCTTCAAGACCACACCGTCGCGCCTGCCGGAAAGAAATGCTTTTTCGACGGGTTAGACGTTTAAATTCAAATACTTATAAAGACCGTGCGGCGTCTCGACGCATGGGCGCATGAATAACAGGAGTTGTATCCGGTGCTTGACGCCACGGACCTTCACGCCAGCTATGGACATGTTCCCGTCCTGCGGGGGCTTTCCGCCCGTTTCAGATCAGGCCGCGTCACCGCGCTGGTCGGCCCCAATGGCTGCGGCAAGTCGACGCTGTTGAAGACCATCATGGGTTTCGTGCCTTTGTCATCGGGGACAATAAGGCTCGGTGAGCGTTCGATCGGCGAGATCGGACGCCGCGAACTGGCGCGGCGCATCGCCTATCTGCCGCAGGAGTGCCATTGCCCTGACTATATGACGCTCGGTGAGCTGATCGAGCTTGCCGGTTACGCCCGTTACGGCCTTGCGGGCGGCCCGACCGAACGCGACCGCGCGCTTTTTGCCGAGGCGCTGAAGACCGTCGGGCTGGAAGACAAGGCGAAAGCGCAGGTCAACACGCTTTCCGGCGGCCAGCGCCAGCGCGCCTTCATCGCCATGGTGCTGGCGCAGGATACGGACATGATCCTGATGGACGAGCCGGTCAATCATCTCGACATGAAATATCAATATGCCGTTCTCAGCCTCGTGCGCGAACTGACGGACAGGCATGGCAAGAGTGTCATCGTCGTGCTGCACGATCTCAACCTCGCCTCCACCTTCGCCGATGATGTCATCATGCTGAAAGCCGGGCGGGTTCTGGCATCCGGGCCGGTGAAAACAACGGTAACGTCCGAAAATGTCGCCGAGGTCTTCGATCTCGAAGCCGATATCTTCTCCCGGCAGGGGCGGCTCATCTGCGTGCCCCGGCTGGAGCGGCAGGAACAGGCCATTCCGGCATGACCCCGAAAATAACGCTGATTTTCGCCGCCGCGCTGCTGCTGGCTGCCATCCTCGCCATCAATCTGCTGGTAATGTCCGGCGACATGCCGCCTGCCGAAATCCTGGCGACGCTCTGGCGCGGCGAGGCCGACAGCTATGAGCAGTCGGTGCTTCTTTATCAGCAAATACCACGCGCGCTGATTGCCATCTATGTGGGGGCGACTACGGCCGTCAGCGGTTGCGTGCTGCAGGGGCTTGCGCGCAATCCCCTCGCCTCGCCCTCCACCCTGGGGCTGAATGCCGGCGCGACGCTTTTTGTGATTGCCGGTGCGCTGGTGTTCGATTTCTCTCCGGAAATGCAGGGCCTTGCAGCACTCGCGGGCGCCGGCTTCGGTTTTGCCGCCTGCTTCGTCGTCGCGCGTCTCGCCGGGCGGGCGAACGATCCGCGCGGCCTGTCGCTCATCCTTTCCGGCGCGCTGGTTTCCATGCTGCTGATCGGCGTGACCAACGCCCTGCTTCTCTCCAACCCCACACGCCGCGCCGAGTTCCTCAGCTGGGTGGGCGGCAATATCAACCACGTCTATGCCGAGCGCCTCACCGATTTCTGGTGGATCGGCGCAATTGCGCTCGTCATGTTGTGGGCGGTCGCCCGGCCGCTGACGCTGGTTCTGCTGGGCGCGGAAAAGGCCGCCTCCGCCGGTGTGAATGTCACGCGTATTTCCCGGGTCGCGCTCTTCGCCACCATGCTGGCCTCGGGTTCGGCGGTGGCGATCTGCGGCCCCATCGGCTTCGTCGGCCTCATCGTACCGCATATGATCCGGCCGCTGGTTGGTGTGAATTTCACGCTTGCCCTGCCGGCCTCTGCGCTTGTCGGTGCGGGCCTCTGCGTGCTGGCCGATCTTGGCGCGCAAACCCTGTTTGCGCCCTATGTGGTGAATACCGGGCTGTTCATGGACCTGCTCGGGGGCCTCGTCTTCATCGTCATCGTCAAGCGCTTCTATCTGTCGCCTTCGGCGAGGGGGCTGTCATGAAGGGGGCTTTCATGAAACGGCATTTCGCTACCGACGGCAAAGCCGTCCTCCGGCTTCCGAGCGGCCTGCAGATCGGCATCGGAAATCTGAAGGCCGGCCTTGCGCTGATGGTGCTGGCGCTGGCGCTCGCCGCCCTGTCCGTCAGCCTCGGCAATACCGAAACGGGCCTCGCCGATCTCCTGCGCGGCTTGGTGGGCGGGCACCTCGGCGACGATCAGGCCTATGCGCTGTGGACGGTGCGGCTGCCGCGTATCCTCATCGGTTTCATGGCCGGCTGGAGCGTGGCGCTGGCAGGCGCCATGCTGCAATCCGTCGCCCGCAATCCGCTCGCCGATCCCGGCCTGTTCGGTCTGAGCCAAGGCTCGATGACCACCATCATGCTGCTTCTGGTGCTGGTGCCGGCCGCACCCAAGACGCTGGTGGCGCTTGCGGCCGTCGGCGGCGGTCTGGCCGTCGCCTTCCTTCTCATCGCCCTCGTCGGACGGGAACACTCGAGCGGCCTTGCCATATTGCTGATGGGCATCGCAATTGAATCGGCGCTTTCCTCCGTCTCCTCCGTCCTTTTGCTCTACACGCCGGCCGAAACCTCGCTGTCGCTGGCCGACTGGATGGCGGGTTCGCTGTTTCAGGCAAGCTGGTCGACCATCCTCGTTTTCGCGCCCCCCTTTGGCGCAAGCCTCGTGGGTATTTTTCTCATCGGCCGGGCGCTCGCGGTCTTCGATCTCGGCAATGAAATGGCCATGGCGCTCGGTGAAACCGTCAGGCATTCGCGCCCGCTCGTCATTGTTTTTGCGGTCATCCTCAGCGCCTCCTCCGTTACCGCCGTCGGCCCGCTGACCTTTCTCGGCGTTATCGCCCCGCATCTCGCCACCTTCGTTTCGCCCGCCGTCGGTCGCGCCAGGCTTTTCCTGTCGGGGCTTACCGGCGGCATTCTGGTCGTCACCGCCGATACGCTGTCACGCGGGCTGGTGGCCGATACGCCGATGCCGATCGGCCTTGCGCTGACGCTGATCGGCGTGCCGCTTTTCATCCTCACGCTGCGCCTTCAGGCGTTGCGCAGAACCAATAGCCACTGAAGACATCGAATAAAGGGAATGCCATGCGAATTGCCATCCTCATCGCCGCACTTCTGGCCGCCGGAACGAGCCTCGCCGCCGAGCGCAGCGTGACCGATGCCGCCGGCCGCACCGTCTCCGTTCCGGAAAAGCCGCAACGCATCGTCGTCATGCACGAGCCGCTGCTCGGCGTGCCGCTGATGGATCTCGACGCCAATGTGGTCGGCGCCTATGGCCGCAACAGCGACGGCAAATTCGCCACCGCCGTCGATTTCGTCGACACCGTTCTCGGTGAAGGCCGCACGAAACCGAAGGGTTTCGGCGCGGTCGGCCAGATCGACCTTGAAAAACTGCGGGCGCTGCAACCGGACCTGATCGTCGCCACGGAAATGGATGGCGGCAAGGCCGAACAACTCTCCACCGTCGCCCCCGTCTATCTGCAAAAAGTCAGCACCGGCCATGCCTACGGTTTCAGCGTCGAAGAAAACCTTGCCGCCCTGGTCGGGCGAAGCGATGTCTTTGCCGAGCGCCGGAAGACCTATGACACGAAGCTCGCCGCCGTCAAAAAGACGCTGGGCGACGAGATCAAGGGCAAGACTTATCTCGCGATCCTGCTGACCGACCAGATCAATGCGGTGGGTGATATGTCCGGCGCGGTGCAGGCATTGGAGGATCTGGGTTATACCCGCCTGAAGATCGACAACGCTGCCTCTTCGGGCGGCATGGGCTCGACCCTGATGATGCCGCTGAGCGCCGATGCCTTCGGCAAGCTCAATCCCGATCTGCTGGTGGTGATGAACAGCTATACCAGCCCCGCCCGCGGCGAGGCCGGAACGCGCGCCGCCCTTGAAAAGATCATTCCCGGCTGGGAGCGTTTCGTAAAACCGGCGCGCGAGAAAAGGATCGTTTTCCTCGATTCCACCAGGGTCACGACGCCTTCAATCCCGAGCGCCCTGCACACACTGGATGAGGTGGAAAGCTGGGCAGGCCGCCGCTGAACGGCGTTATCCAAAGCCAATCCCGGCACGATTTATGTGCCGGGTATAAACTTGAGCTTTTGGAGAAAGTTATATTGCCGGGGCCGAAACCGCCTGTTATGGTTCGCGCATCTTGACGCAACGACGCCGGAATATCGCGCCGGATTAAGATTCCCAACGCGCGATCGTCCGGCACGCCGACCCGGGACAGCGAGACCGCCGAACCCGTCGGCGATATCCCAGGAAAGACAACAGCATGAGCATGCCAGAAACCATGGATTCCCCCATTCCGGACCGCACTCCCAAACGCCATCGCCACCCCGTCGCGCTGCGCGCGCTCAATGTCGCGCGCGTCGAAAAGCTCAGCCGGTCCATGGTCCGCATCGTCCTGACCGGGCCGGAACTGGAGGGCTTTGCGAGCCTCGGTTTCGACGACCACGTCAAGATGTTCTTTGCCCAGCCCGGCGAAACCGAACCGAGCCTGCCGGTGATCGGCCCGAACGGCATTGAATTCCCGGAAGGTGCGCCGCGCCCGCTGGCGCGCGACTACACACCGCGCAGCTTCGACGTCGAAAAGGGCGAACTCGCCATCGATTTCGCCACCCATCACGACGGCCCCGCCAGCAACTGGGCGAAAGCCGCCAAAGCGGGTGACAAAGCGTGGATCGCCGGTCCGCGCGGCTCCTTCACCGTTCCCTTCACCTACGACTGGCATCTGCTGATTGCCGACGATACCGGCCTTCCCGCGCTGGCGCGGCGGCTGGAGGAAATGCCTGAGGGCACCCGCGTCGTGGCGCTGATCGAGGTCGAGACGGATGCCGACCGGCTGGAACTCACGACGAAGGCGGATGCGTCTATTGTCTGGGTGACGCAGAGGACGGAAAACGGAACCGACCACGACGCGCTGGTGGGCGCCCTGCGCAAGCTTGACCTGCCGAAGGGCGATTTCTTCAGCTGGGTTGCCTGCGAATCGAAGGCTGCAAAGGAGGTTCGCGCCCTTCTGGTCGAAGAATTCGGCGCCAACCCCAAATGGACTCGCGCTTCCGGTTACTGGCGGCGCGGCGCCAGCGGCGTTCACGATCATTTCGATGAGTGAACCGGCAATCGCGGCGGACACCATGCCGGAGGCGGAAACGATGATGACGGAACTCAAGGCCCTTATCGCCAGGGTTCTCGACGATGAAGTGCGCGACATCGAACCGGGGGACAACCTGTTCGGTCGCGGGCTTCATTCGCTTGCCCTCATGCGGCTGATGCCACCGCTTTCCCAGCTTGCCGGGACGCGGCTCGATTATGAGGATCTGGCCCGGCAGCCCACGCTTGCCGCCTGGCAGGCGCTCATCGAACGGTCGCGCGCGGGACATTGATCCCGCGACGCAGCACTTTTCGCGCCGGAGCGCGATTCCCGAATATTTCCAAGGAGAGGACCATGGCAGCAGACAATACGCGTATGCTCGCACGTCGCGTCGAAGAAACTTTCGACAGGGGGGATGCAGCCCCGCCCAGCCAATACGAAGAACGGGTCTGGTTCGAGCAGTTTCAGGATCCCGATCAGGTCTTCCGCGCCCTTCTCGCCTATCGCATCGGTGAAGAGTGCGATCTGCTGCGCCTGACCTCGGCGCTGAAGACGCTTTGCGAAGTCTGGCCCGAACTTCGTGCACGCTTTGCCTTCGGCCAGGACGGCACGCTTGCCAAGAGCATCGAGGCCCCGTCCGCATCCATCGTGCAACTGCTGCATGTTCCATCGGCAGGCGAGGCCCTGACTTTGCTACACGACCTTCAGGCAAGGCCCTTCGATGCCGAGACCGACCCGCCGTTTCAGGCCGTCGTGCTTTTGAGCGAGGGAGAAATCCTGCTGGCATTTCTGGTCCACGGCCTGCTCGGCGAAGTCCTCTCGCCGCAAATCCTGCTGGAAGGCATTACGGCGGCCTATGCCGGTGAGACACCGAAACCGCTTTCGCCGCGCGCGGTCGAAAGTAACAGTGTCGACCCGCTTCCGCTCGGCTGGCTGCAACGTCCGGCCTCCGGCTCGACCGTCGTGGCGCTGCGGCAAAACGGGGTCGACAGGCCGGCGAGCCACAGCCACGGCATCGATCTTCCCGCCACCCTGCTCGGCCTTAACAGCTCCACGGCGACGAATGCGCTTCTGGCCCGCGCCGGATCGCGTTTTGCCCTTTTCCTCGCGAAAACCGGCGGTCCCGAGACAGTAACCCTGCGCTTGGAGCCCGGTGTCAGCGCTTCGATGCCGATGTCAGCGGAGGCTGCGGCACGGGTAGCGATCTCCCGCGACCAATCACCCGAACAGGCTGAAAAAGCCGTGCTGTCCGGTCTGGAGCAGCGAAACGACAATGAAGGCGGAACCGCAACCTTCACGCTGCAGGCGCTTGCGACACCCGTTCAGGCCATATCGGAGCATGGGCTCCAGTTTGAGCACCTGCCCCTGCCCTCCCTGCAATCCGGTCTCGGCCTGACGCTTGCCGCCGGCCCGACAGCCGCCGGCGATATCCGCCTCGAACTGACGGGCGGCAGGGAGACATCGCCGCATGCGACGGCCTTCCTGCTGGAGCGCTTCGTCAACCATCTCGAAGGCGGCACGGATTTTTCCGGCATCGTCCCCCAAAACGTCGCGACAGCACCGCAGCAGCCTGCTTCGGGTGAAAACGATGACAACACCGTCGCAACGATCCTTGCGGAATTCCGTGAAGCGCTCGTTTCGCCCGACATGGGGCCGGATGACGATTTCTTCGACTTCGGCGGCCATTCGCTGATTGCGACGCGCATCATCGGACGTCTTCTCAGCAACCACGGCATCGAGCTGCGCTTCAACGACCTGTTCAGCTACCCGACCGCCGCCTCGCTCGCAAAACAGGCGACCCGGCTCGAAACCGCAGCACCCGCGCAGGCCGAAGCGACGGCGAGCGGCTCGCTCACCGCGCCGCTTTCGCTGGCGCAGATGTCGCTCTGGAAGGCCTATGCCGCCTTCGGCTTCGGCGAAATCTTCAACATTCCCTTCGCGCTCGATTTCCTCGATCCGGTGGATGAGAATGCCTTCGAATGCGCCTTCCTCGATATCATCGAGCGCCATCCCGGCCTGCGGACCCATTTCTACGTCGAAGACAATACGGTTCTGCAGAAGATCGTGCCGATGCACGACCTGCCCGGTTACAAATGGTTCTGGACCAGCGAAGAAAGCGAAGGTGTGGACCGGCACGCGGAGGCCGGCTGGCGGTTCGATCTTGCGCGTGAACTGCCGATGCGGCTGCGCTTCCTTAAGGATGCGCAGACCGGCCGTCAGGTGCTTTCCTTCCTTTTCCATCACATCGTACTCGACGAATGGTCGGTGAACCTGATGATGGACGAGCTGACCGAGGCCTACCGGGCAAGGGCGGCGGGCAAGGCCCCGGTCTTTGCCACCAAGCCGGCGCCCTTCCATGAATTTGCGAGAAAACAGGTCGCGTCAGGCGTCAATGCCGGCCACCTCGCCTACTGGACCGATATGCTGCGGGATGCGCCGAAAGGCCTTACCCTCAACGGACAGGACAGCACGCCGCACGAGGCATCGCAGGACGAAGCACCGGCGGGCGGCTGGATCGAATTCAAGCTGGAAAAACATGTCAGCGACGGGCTTTACGCCATTGCCAAGCAGAACAGCGCCTCGCTGTTCAACGTGGTTTACGCCGCCATTGCCGCATCGCTGCGCCATCTCGGCGGGTTAAGCGATCTCGTGGTCGGCACCTCGGCTTCAGGCCGCACCGATAGCGGTTATTTCGATACGATCGGCTATTTCACCACGGTTGTCGCCCATCGCGTGCGTTTCGGCGAGACAATGACCGTCGGCGACCTGATTTCTTCGGTGAAGAACACCATCAACGGCTCGCTGGAACATAGCGAAATCCCGATCGATCTCGTCGAGGAAGCGCTGGGCATGACGCCCGGCCGCGACCATCTGTTCGAGGTCTTTATCCAGATCCACGCCAAGAACAAGCTGAACGGCACTCTTGCCGGGCCGGATGGCAAACCGGTGGAGTTCCGCCAGATCGACCCCGACAAGCATGAATCCATGCTGGGACTGCAATTCGAGGTGATGGAAGAGATGATCGGCGGCGAGCGCTCCATTCGCGTGCTGATGAGCTACCGTTCGGACCGCTACGGCCCGCAGGATGTCGAACGGCTGCGCAACACCACCAGCGGCGTCTTCAGCCGCTTTGCCGAAGCCGGCGCTTCGAGCCGCGCGCTGACGACACTCGCCTGAGCTGGAATTGGGCAAGAAAAACCCGGCTTCGCCTTAGCGGAGCCGGGTTCAATTTGTTGGCAAAATCCCGAAAGCCCACCTCCGTCATGCTCGGGTCTGTCCCACTGCTGTCCGGTTTAAATTTGGTGGACATGGCGCACGGTGTTGATTCTACTCGTATTCGAGCGTTTGGCGACGATCTCGGACACGAAAGAGGAGCAACACCGTGCGGCA